>NZ_KV827856.1:0-82744 GCF_001836235.1 Bacillus sp. HMSC036E02
TCTGCGCTCTTATTTTATGTTGTTCATACAGTTCTTTTAAACGTGGTTCTAATCGGAAATCTAAATCATTTGTTAGCATATAAGTGCCCCCTTTTCTTACCATGAATATTCAGCTTATTTTTATCTCTAAAAATTTTCTACAAATAAATATTACTTTCCTTTTTTTAAATCAAACATAGCAAACTTGTAACAAAACTCTTTAAGAGTGCTATATTTTCATAGGATTTTTTTATCAAAAGAGGGACCGTTACATCTATTTTCTTTTTTATAAAATAGATATTGAGGCAAACAATATGTTAGTTAGTCAAAATAAAAACTAACCTCAGTAAATACAGAATAACATTCATGGATAAAGATACTCGTCATGTTGTAAATTTTGGTGAGTGTAAAAAGGTGCATGCCTATAAAGAATCGTTTTATAATAAAGATTGATAGTGTTTTATATACACTATCAACTTATTTAGACGTAAGATTATAATCCAATATATTAGATTAAGCGCTTGAAAAAAATATAGTTGATGAGATAGCCTTAAACGACAATTCCCAACAAGCTTAATACACATTGGCTATGATGAGTTAGACCAAATTTTGTGAAACAGTATACAACAAAAAGGGAAGAGGCGATAAATATGCAGTCAACGGAAGCGCATATGAAGGAAAAACAACGAAGAGAAAAAATAGAAATTATATTTAGTCACAGGGTAAAAGGGGAGAATTTTTTTCACGGTTCTTCCTATCAATGGAAAAACATTGTATATCAAAATTATAATAGGATACAACAAAAAGAGTTGGAAATTGAACAACTCATTTCAAAAATGGAAAAAGAAGGGATCCGTTTTACGCAGCACCGTTCCCTCATACACTATCCCGTCATTGATTTCGTAAAATATATAGCTAAGATTTATAAGGAGCCCCTCGAAATAAAATAATCATATTTATAAAAGGTTTATTTCCGGGGGTTTTTTTAACTTAAAATCAGGGGTACCGCCCCATTTCCATCAAGATAAAGTTTTATAACACCCCCAAAACGAAATTTTTAGGTTTTATTGTGAAAAAAGCCTATTTATCATTTTTGGGGTGACCTGTTTTCTTAGGTTGATGGGATACCGCCATCAACCTAAGAAAACAACATGCTAGGAGTATACTAGATTTTATACAGTTTTTCTGCTAATCCAATAACCCAAAAACCATGCCAGGATAGGAATGTATAAAAAATGAATAGAGTTATCGAAAAAGAAAAAGTGGATTACACCACTACTTTCCCTGCTACCCTACTACTAATAGTTATTTAAAACAAACCAGGTAATTTAACACTTAAATATTTAGGAAGAAGGCTCAGAATGAAATTAAATAATGAAAAAGATGGCATTGTGTTTGCAGTACTTTCTTATATTATGTGGGGTATTACTCCAATTTACTGGAAGCTTATTCAACACGTATCTTCAGGAGAAATTCTAGCACAACGAGTCTTTTGGTCCTTTATTTTTATGCTTGTACTTTTATTTTTCATGAAGAAATGGTCTACATATGTTGAATTCATGAAAGAAATTGTTAAAAATCCAAAATTAGTTTTGTCACTTATTATTGCTTCTGTACTGATTAGTTCAAACTGGGGTATCTTTATGTGGGCAGTGCTTAATGGAAAAATATTAGAAGCAAGTCTTGGTCAATACATTAATCCTTTAACAAGTATGTTAATCGGTGTAATCGCATTAAAAGAAAAGTTAAGTGGTTCTCAAATTCTTGCATTTATATTAGCAGGCATTGGTGTATTAACACTAACGTTCCATTATGGTGTGATTCCTTGGATTTCTCTTAGTTTGGCGCTTACCTTTGGATTTTATGGTTTAGCCAAAAAAATGATTAAAACAGATTCAGTCATTGGATTAACACTTGAAACGATGGTAATTTCGCCTATTGCGTTAGTATATTTGACTTACTTGATGTTTCAATCTCAAATACAATTTTTCAATTCTGTTTCAACCAGTTTATTATTAATAGGGAGTGGCATAGTAACAGCTCTACCACTTTTATTATTTACAAAGTGTGCTAAAAAAGTTTCATTATCTATGCTTGGTATTCTCCAATATATTTCACCAACTCTGTCACTAATAGCCGGTGTTTTTCTTTATAACGAAACGTTAACAAAAGCTCATTTTATAGCTTTTACCTTTATTTGGTTAGCCCTTGTAATTTATACTTTTTCTTCCATAACAAAGTCAAGTAAAGAGAGTAAAAAATAAATGAGTTTAACTTATAAATAATGAACTACCTGTAACGAAAATTATGTAAATAAGCTGTCCATATGGGCAGCTTATTGTATTTTTGCTTAGCGTTTTTTTGATGCATGTTGAATTGATGGTATTTTTGTACCAAGTACAAGTATGAATGCAACAAGTGCTAATCCTGTACATAGAAGAAATAGATAATAGAATGAAAATGATTTTATTACCCAAAGATCTAATACTGGTCCTAAAGCCATGCCATTGCTTCTCCACGAAGAGATCGTGGAATACATCAATCACAGCCTTTTCTATTGAACTTGTAGCAACTGCCCAGCTGATTCCATGGAAAATATGTAAAATCACTAAGCATATAGCCCCTGTTATCCAAGTATAAAAATACATTGTCTTTACAAATAATACTCAAACATTTTTGCAACCTTTTCTTTTATTTTTTCTTTTATAGATAATTGGTTGACGTCAGAGGATGTTACTTGCTTTGAATTTTGTAAGTCTGCATTAATCACTGGCTTTATTCTCGAAATATAGATAGGGTCATGAATATAACAGTTCATTTCCTCATTTAAATGAAACGAACGTGAATCAAAATTCACGGTCCCAACCATCAATACTTTTTCATCAATCAAAAATACTTTACCGTGTAACACCCCATTTTTGTAACCATATACTTCCATCCCCTGTTTTAATGCTTTTCGGATATATGGATATGCTGCTTCTTTAACTAATAGTGCATCCGAATGAGGTGAGAATAGAATTTTGACACGGACTCCCCTCTTTCTTGCATCTACTAATGCATTCCAAATAGTTCTGTCTTTTGGTATAAAATAAGGTGTTAATATAATAATGGATTCTTTTGCTTGTTGAAACAGCATTTTATAATCTTGCCCAAGTTTTTCTCCACTATAATATGCAGTAAATCGTTGCGAGGTTGCTCCCTTTTCCTTTACCGCATTGTGTATCGGAATCGGTTTCTCTGAGTTTCTCTTCCAGTCTAATACAAATTGTTGTTCTAAATCTTGAACTCCTTCTCCTCGTATTTGAAGATGATAATCTCTCCAATAACCAAGTTTTTCTTTTTCTCCCAAATACTTCTTTCCAATGTTGAATCCACCAATGTAACCAACCTTTCCATCAATAACTGAAATACGACGATGATTCCGATGATCCAAAGAAGAAAAAAGATAAGGGAAAGCAGGTTTATTGTAATATGTAAAATGAACTCCTTTTTCAACTAATAATTCTCTTTCCTTTTTCTTTAGTAAAATTCCACCTAACCTGTCCAAAGCATAGTATACTTCTACACCTTCTTGACTTTTTTTCCGCAATAACTCTAGAAACTGATGGCTTACTTTATCATCAGCAATAGAAAAAAAGTTAACATGCACGTAATGCTTTGCTTGCTCTATATCTGAGAATAGTTGATTGTTTAACTGTTTCCCATCTGTATACAAAATAATATCACTTTGACGCATAGGGTATTGACTAGAATTTTGGCTAAATACCCCATTTTTTTCTGCTATCGTTCTGTCAATTTCACCCCAAACAAACAGAACTAAACATCCACCGATAAATAAAAAGAGGAATACTCGGAAAATTCTTCTTATCTTTTTCAGCACATTTAATCTCCTTTATATATTATCGTTTTATTTCTGTTAGTTTTTGTTATTGGGACAAAACTATTCCATGCATCTATTAGCTAAAAAAATCCCTCTTTGAATGATTAACTATAAAATTTCTCATTCGCATAACCCTAAAATTGGAAGTCGTACAATGATAATAAAATAGGCACTCTATATTTTGAAGTACATTTACAAGGAGGAATACTACATGACAGTAAGTACTAAACTTAAACAAACTATCGCTGGATTAAAGAGTGCTCAAGCATGCCTAGAAGGATTTGTTCTTGATACTGATAACAAGCAAGCAAAACAATTATATAAAGGTGCAGCACAACAAACTCAAGAAATTATTGAATCTTTAAATCCTCGTCTTCAACAAATTGAACATGAAGAGCCTCAGTACAAGTAATAACATAATACCTTTCACATAGAATATCGTCCCCATGGAAGAGTGCCCAGCTTAAATAACGATTATCATAATGCTAATTATGATTAAAGGGTCTCACCATATTGCCATCAATTTAAGAATTCAAAATTACCCCAAAACGAAAAAATGAGTTCAACTCTCATGGACACCTATGAAAAGATAAAATTTTCGTTTTTGGGGCATTTCAAAATATTAGCTTGATTGGCATAGGGGTACCACCACATACCCATCAAGCTAAAGATGTATATTTCATGCACTTCCGTTCTTGATGCTCACATGCTTGATATTTTTATTTGTTTTTAAAGTTTGCTTTTGATTAAAAGGGAAAATACACGCTATAAAAATAAAACCCCAATCTCTCCATATTAAAATCGAGAAATTGGGGTTTAGTCACGTAACAATATTTTTTATTTAAAACAAATAACTAATTAATAATCCTGCTGACAATAAGAAGCCGAAAATCGTATTTGTCATTGCTGTTGATTTCATTGCGATGCGCATATATCCGGGATCCTTTGCCCCTTTTTGGAAACTTTGAATCGCAGAAATTGGCTTTCTCAAACCTAGGAACATAACTAATGCCCAAGGGCTTATATAACCCATTAATACAATTACGGCAATCCATAAATACGCAATGAAAAAGGCTACCGCTAGTGTTACCACAGCTTTCTCTCTCCCAAGGAGGATTACTAATGTCTTTCTTCCACCTTTAATATCTTCTTCGATATCTCTGATGTTATTCGACATATTGATTGCACCGACTAAAATTCCAATTGGAATGGAAATCAATACACTTTCAATCGTTACAGTATTCGTTTGAATAAAGAAAGCAATGAGTACAAAACATGTCCCCATTAACAATCCAGAAACTAATTCTCCAAACGGGGTGTACGCAATTGGTAGTGGACCACCTGTATATAAATAGCCAACTGCCATCCCAATTAAACCAATAACCACTAACCACCAACTACTATTCATACAAATATAAATGCCAATAAAAGCTGCTACTACATACAATAAAAGCGCAACTGTTAACACATTTTTTGGCTTCAATCCATGACGGACAATTCCACCACCGATGCCAACGGATTCAGCGGTATCTAATCCACGTTTGAAATCATAGTACTCATTAAATAAGTTCGTTGCTATTTGCAATGCTAAACATGCAACCATCATCGCAATAAATAACAGCCAATCAATTTTGGCAATATAAAGTGATGCCACTGTTCCTAAAATTACAGGAGAAAACGTCGCCGTTAATGTATGTGGGCGCGTCATCTTCCATATTAATTTAGCGGAACTAATTTCTTTTTCTGTCCCCATAACTCTGTTCAATCTCCCTACATTTTAAGTATAAATTACTAGCAGTATCTTTCTATCTATTTCCTGCCACGCATCCATTCATTATATCAATAAATGATTATCCTTTCTAACAAATCTACTTTTAATAAGGTGAAAAATTATAAAATGAAACTTTAATCAGTAGGAGTTTTGTCACCCCCACTGATTATTAGTACATATCCATTGGTTTTTTACGGGCAACCCTCCCATTCGTTGAATTTTGTGGTGGGAGTCTTACTGCCCGTTAATGCGGGATAAAAAAGAAGTCAAATTACTTCCAAACAACACCTCGCCTCTCATATTCCATTCTGTATTCAACGGCAGCCGCAATTTTAGGGCTTGCGAATCTTTCCGTGATCCAAAGTCCCAAATCAACTCCTGAAGTAACTCCTCTTGCAGTGATAATATCCCCTTGATCCGCAATTCTGTAATGAAGAAGCTCTGCCCCGTATTCACTCATTTCATCCTGTGCCAAATAGTGCATCGTTGCCTTTCGACCGTTCAATATACCAGAGGCAGCTAATAGCATACCTCCTGTACACACACCAGCAACAATTGTTCCTGCATTGTGCATCTCGCTAATCATTTCGGTCAAAGTACCAAGCTCTGCTTGCTTTCGTGCCCCATGCTCTGCTTTATGATTCCAGCCACCACCAGGTACAATTAACAAATCTGGCCTATTATCCATTCGTAAAAAATCATGTAGTTTAACCGTAACTCCAAATGAAGTCGTAACTTCTTGTTTTTGTTCACTCGAAACGAATTCAATTGTAAATGGAGCCCCTTCTTCTATCGCTCTTTTCAGTACCTCAAACGGTGCGAAAGAGACAAGTTCTCCGAAACCATCAAACAATACTATTTGTATTTTCATTTTCGGACACCTCATATGCTTTCTTTTTTAAATTGTAGATATATATAATGATTGGGCAACCTCAAAGTGTAAATTGTAAAGTATACCTAGATTATTCAAATAAAAAATAATATCCCACATAGTTAAATACATTTGTAAACCCTACATTTTCCACAACTGCAACAGAAGGCTTGTTCAATTCCATACAGTCCCAATATGGAATAATATCATTCTCCAAACAATCTTTCACAAAACTATGCGCTATCTTTTGAGCTAATTTTCTCCCTTGGTGACCTTTTATCGTTTCCATATCTATACAATGTATATTTGCAAATACAAAACCTGAAAAACATACACTTACAATTAGATCATCATAAACAACGCAATAACCGATTCCCTCATCGAAAAAACAATCCGGTGAAGACCAAAACTCTAAAATTTTTGATTGTAAAAAATCAATATTCTTAAATGTATTGTTATTATTTTCATAGAGAGCTTTACTCATTTTCAGCACAGTATATCCCTGTTCAAATTTAGGCTCATGATGATTGTCATAATCCTCTTTTCTTAGCGTATACACTCTTTGATTCCAACTCTTTAATTTACGGTGCTGAAATATTCTTTCAATTGTTTTGTTCCATTTTGAATGATTACCGATTCCTTCAAAGCAATCTAGTCCTACCTTCCTCGCCTCAGGTACTATTACATTATTAATAAAATGATTCATTTCTTTATTAAACTCTTCATTTGCAGAATCTCCAATGAAGAAGAATCCATCATTATTACCTAACCAAATAAGTCCCGAATTAGGAGCAGTACTATTATCTACAAATATACGACCAGGGTTCACTCCTGCAATTACAGCACGTACCTCTAATTGACCTTGTTCATTCACTAAACTATTACACCTATAAAAATCATTCTTGCTTAGTTCACAGATCATACGTTACATCCCCTTTTTTAAACTGTTCTATTCTAACTTTACCACTTTCACATAATATTCTGTATTATTTTCAAGAGTGGTTTTAAAGCGATGCGATAAGTAAATAAAATACATAATAAAAAAAAGTCAATCCCCTATAAGATAGAAGATTGACTCTTTCCTTTATTTACTCCCCTGTTTCAGAAAATCGCTTTATACGTTCACCAATTTCATCACGAACACGTTGAAATTCGGACCACTCTTTTCCTGCTGGATCATCAAATCCCCAATGAACACGATTTACATGCGGCGGAGTAGATGGACAAACAGAATCCGCATGACTACACAGCGTAACGACTAAATCAGCACTATTTAAAATGTTTGCATCAATTATATCTGATGTTTGATTTGTTATGTCGATATTTACTTCGTTCATTGCTTTAATTGCATTTGGATTTACTCCATGTGCTTCAATTCCTGCAGAATATACATTCCATTTATCACCTAAATATTGTTTGCCCCACGCTTCTGCCATTTGGCTTCGGCATGAATTTCCTGTACATAAGAAATAGACTGTCTTTTTGTTTTCCATGGTATTTTCCACCTTTATTTTATATTTAGACTGGTTGGTCATTAAAATATTTACGTTTAAACCAAAAAGCAACGTTTACAAGTGCAATCATTACAGGTACTTCAACTAATGGTCCGATAACTGCTGCAAATGCTGCGCCTGAATGAATACCAAACACCCCAACTGCTACAGCAATTGCTAACTCAAAGTTATTACTACCTGCTGTAAATGCTAACGTTGTCGTCACCGGATAGTTTGCACCAATTTTTCTTCCCATAAAGAAAGATACAAAAAACATTACAATAAAATAGATTAATAACGGAATCGCTATTCTTACCACATCTAATGGTACGCTAACAATCATCTCCCCTTTTAAAGAGAACATAATGATGATTGTAAATAATAATGCAAGTAATGTAAGTGGACTAATCTTCGGTATAAACACCTTTTCATACCATTCTCTTCCTTTTAACTTAACGAGTACAAAACGTGTTAACATGCCTGCTATAAAAGGAATTCCCAAATAGATAAATACTGATTTCGCTACTTCTCCCATTGTAATATCGACAATAGCCCCTTCAATCCCTAACCATTCTGGAATGACTGTTACAAACACGTATGCATAAACGGAGAAGAATAACATTTGAAATACTGAGTTAAAAGCCACTAAACCTGCTGCATACTCTTTATCCCCATCTGCAAGATCGTTCCAAACAATTACCATCGCAATGCAACGTGCTAACCCAATCATAATGAGACCAACCATGTATTCTGGCTTATCAGGAAGAAAAATAATTGCTAACACAAACATAAGTACCGGACCAATAATCCAGTTTTGTACTAAAGATAAAACCAATACTTTTACATCTTTAAATACGCGGCCCATTTCCTCGTAACGAACTTTCGCTAACGGTGGATACATCATGACAATTAAACCAACAGCTAGCGGGATAGACGTTGTTCCAACTTGTAATGTATTCAATCCGTCTACTACACTAGGAAATACAAACCCTAAACCAATCCCAACAGCCATAGCTAGAAAAATCCATAGTGTTAAATATCGATCTAGAAAAGATAAACGTTTCATTTTATTTTCCATCTCCTATTAACAACAAGAATTTTGTTCTACTACGTTAGAAGTCGTGCAACAAGGTGCCTCTTCTATTTTATGAACATCACTCTGTGCTTTTGTATAAAAGAATTCCCACTCGTTCCCATCAGGATCCGTTACCCAAAACTTATCTTGAACCGCATAGCAACAAGTCGTATCCATCTCATCACGCGCAAAGAAACCTTCTTTTTCTAATCTTTCTTTATGTAACGTAATTTCTTCAGCTGTATCCACTTGGAAACCGAAATGATTTACCTGATTTCCCTTCACTTCATCTCGTACGTTTAGCGTGAAATTAAGTCCTGGCGTCTCTAATAAAAATTTTGCATAATCTACTTTCACCTTAACTGGTGACACACAAAATACCTTTTCGTAGAATTCAATAGACTTCTCTAAATCCGTAACATTTATACCGACATGAACATATCTCATAGCTTATTCCTCCTCTTTATATGTTATTAATCAATTTTTTTTGATTAATAACGCAAAATTTTAACAACAACTACCTTTGCCTGTTTTTCTAAAGATACAGCACAATTCTTCTGATAACAAATTATTCACTTCCGCATCATTTAAATCATAATAACTCCACGTACCTTTTGTTTCTTTTACAATTAAACCTGCATCTAATAAAATCTTTAAATGATAGGACAATTTAGATTGCGTCATTTCAAAAATCTCTGTTAAATCACATACACAAGTCTGGCCTCGCTGGCAAAGTTCATACATGATTTCTAAACGTTTTTGATCAGCCAACGCTTTAAACTTTTTCTCATATAACTGAAAATTTTGTGCCACTGTAGTTCACTTCCCTTCATCAACTTTTTTTGATGTTTATAGTATATACGCTAGTGAGTTTATTATGCAACTTATTAATCAATTTTTTTGATTTAGAAAAACTTCCTCCCATTATATCTTTTTACAACTTAATAGTTACAATATTTCCGAGAAATGGAGTCTCTATAACTATTTTAAATTTTAATTTGATCATTATAGAGTAGTGCCCCATCACCATCAATCTAAGAAAAACAAATACCCCAAAATGAGAAAAATCGATATAACTCTTCGGCAAATAAAGATAACTCTTGTTTTTAGTGCATAATCATAAAAAGCACGTCACCCTTTCTCATTAACATAAGAGAATAGTAACGTGCTTTCAATTTCAAAAATAGTCTAAATCCTTAAGTTGATGGTTGTGGGGCGGGCCCCAATAAGAACGGTATCTAAGATTGTATGAAAGGTGTTAGTTCCATTCAAAAGGCCTCAGCCGACGATTAACTCAAGTACCGGTTTCGGATGACCCCCATGTGATGAAGTTCGTGTCCTGCGATGCCGTACGCGAGGGCGCGCGCCGTAATGCTTAGGTTGTTGGCTGTACCCTTGCGGTTCCACGCCTCCGCCGGTAGCCCGCGCAGCAATGTGATCGTTGATTGCCGGACGGCCTGGTAGTCTTCGGCGAGTTGCGCGATTGTCCAGCTTCCGAAAGGAGGCATGAACAATTCCTGATCGAAACCGGTCAGCGGCGTCTGGTCCCCTCTTGCGAACCGGAGCAGGCGGTAGGTCATGACACGTTCCGCGTCTGTAATGTGGCCCACAACTTCTTTCAGTGTCCATTTTCCTTCCGCATACCGATATGCGGCCTGGCTTTCGGTCAACGATGCCAGGAACTCGGTCATTTGCTTTTCCTGAGCGAGCAGAATGTCGATGATGTTACCGTCTGGCACCAAACGGATATATTCGCCGGAGCTCCCAGCGTATTCTTCTTCTGATGGTCTTTGATTCATGCGTAGTCACCTCTTTATGTATATATAGAAAATTATAGCACTCGTCTATGTCTAATAAATTCGCGAAATGATAGAACTTCCCTTCTAATAATTGAGGCTAAGCAACTATTTAGTCGGTCGCCACACTATCCTGATTCCTTAGCGCAATAAGCAATTCTAATCAATAATGCATAAAAATTAGAAGTTATACAATATTTCAAAGTTATTAATATATATTAGTTTATTCCGAAACACACATAAATATATTTTGTCGAAACTATTAAAAAGGGAGAATTTCTCTAGCTGAAGAATTAATAATTGTGTTACCAATATGTAAAAATCTCAATTTAAAACTAAAGGAGAACAAAATGGGACAAATAATTGTATCGATGTACCTCTCACTAGATGGTGTCATTGAGGAACCAGCTTGGACTGCTCCATACTTCAATGAAGAAGTGGCAAAGTTTCAATCCAATTTACTGTTTGAAAGTGAAGCTCTTCTACTAGGGCGAGTAACCTATCAAGGTTTTGCAGCTGCTTGGCCTTCTATGACTGATGAAGAAGGTTTTGCTGATAAGATGAACAGCATGCCTAAATTTGTTGCTTCAACAACTTTGGAAAAAACCGAATGGAATGCAAATCTTATCAAGGGTAATATTGTAGAAGAAATATCGAAACTGAAGGAACAGCCTGGTCAGAACCTTTTAATCTATGGCAGCAGTGATCTTACACAAACATTAATGCAACATGACCTCATTGATGAATATCACTTTATAGTCAATCCCGTTATCGTAGGGAGCGGAAAGCGTCTCTTTAAAGACCAGAACAATACAAAAGCATTAAAACTTATAGAAACAAGAACGACCAGTTCAGGTGTCGTTATTCTTTCCTATCAGCCGGAGAAAAAAGAATAATTACTGATAAATTATATAAACAAAAAAACTCATCAGAATAAATCCTGCTGAGTTTTTTTTATAAGATAATACATATATTAATTTATAAAAATTACACGGGTTAGTACTTTATCAGTCATACCTACATAGGCATCGGATATTCCATATGTTTGCCCTGTTTGGAGAGAGCTCATTAATACCTCCATATCTAGCTGTATATACTCTGTACCTTTCTTTATTCTTCCATCCTGAAAATAATCAGGTTTGCAATTTTTACAGCCCATACAAAGACAAGGATCCAGAGAGTAATGATAATAATGCCTGTTATCCAATTCTTTGGTTTGCTTATTGTCTGTCTTTCCTCTACCTTTCTTTTACAATCCTCCAACACTTCTTTAGGAATAAGTTTTAATGCCAAGTATACACCTAATGGTACAAGAATCAAATCATCAAGATACCCCAAGATTGGAATGAAGTCTGGGATTAAATCTATAGGACTAAAAGCATACGCAACAACAAGCATTGTAAATAATTTAGCATACCAAGGGACTCTTTCATCTCGATATGCCAAATAAAGTACAAGAAGTTGTTTTTTTAAGTTTCTAGCCCATTTTTTCATTTTTTGTATGATAGATATTTTTTCTTCTGTTTCTATCGGTTTATTTTGATTCAAATTATTCCTCTCCCATTTTATTACTTCGTACATCTTCTCAGAATTGTTCTTATTAACTGTATAATAATTGCGTAGCTACTATTGAGTCTAATACTTTATTTTAATAAAAACTATTTATAATATAAAACCTAATGATCAGTCTACATTTTAATAATCAATAAATTAGAAAGATAAGGGATAAGAAACACATTTAAATCAACTAGGTTTAATCTAATCCAGTTTTTAAGTGGGAACAAGCATGTGAGGGAGGGATCCCCAGATTTTCGTTCTGGGGTATTCTTTAATTTTAACCTGATAGACATAGGAGAAAACTTCTAATTTAGTAATTTGTGCAGTACAAGCTGTAACTAAATCTATTAATCTGACATACCATATAAATGTAACTTTAAATCAATAAAAAGTTGCAAAGGAGGCGAATATAAAATGGCATCATTTGAAATTGGAGCAAGATCTCTTTTTAACTTTCGAAACGAACGCTTTTTCTTATTAGTTGAAGATGAAATTACAATTCCAGATAAAGGTGTAGAAATTGATCCAGTTAATATCTATGAAATTGACGAGCAAACTTTCGATTTTATCAGAGATGAAGGAGATACACCTGTAATTGAACCAGTTGATACACTTCCAACTGTACCATCTGAATTTAAATTAGAACGAAAATGTATTTTCACAGTCGATAATTCATACTTTGTAATATACGATTTAGAAGATGGAACTGATAACAACGTCCTATTAAGAATCAGTGCAGCATTATTTAATTCATTAAGAAATTCTGGTGTTCGTGAATGTTTTCCTCAAATTTTCATTTAAGAACATAAATTAATTAGACCTCAAATGGAATACTCTTCGAACAATTTAACCCCTCGTAGTTTTCTACAAAGGGTTAAATTGTTATGTAAAAAGTTTTTTAATTATTAGCAGTTTTTGGCGGTTCGACAGGTACGATTGCTAGTCCAATTCGAGCAACCTAAGAAAAGCAAATACCCCAAACAGTACGATTTTATTTCAAAGACAACGTTCTTACTACACATTTTTTATTTATCCCACACTCTCATATGCTAGTATTACTATTTTTTATTACTAATGTTGCCGTTTCACTCGGATGGCTAAGAGGAAAATGATGGCCATATGGAACAAAATCAACCTTACCAAGATGCGATGGAGCAGAATAACCTCTGTCATAATCCCCCCAAATAATGTGAAGATTATACTTTGTTACTTCATTGAAATCACCTTGATCGTTTTTCAGTAGTAAACTGTTAAGCTGAACCGTAGTATTTAAAATTCTAGGAGAAGTAAAACTGTTCCTTATTTTTTCAATATAATGTTCAGGGATGCTCTCTATACTTTCAAACAAACCATTACTTAATAAATATCGCTCTATGAAATTAGTAGTTGCCAGTTTTAATGTCCATTTGTTCATAAATTGAGGAACATTTAGCGATTTAGCATTTTTTTTAACAACAGGTGGCTGAAGTAAAGTGATTGAATACTTCTTATCTATGTACTCTTGTACCAATGCTTCCAGAAGAATAAATGCACCGAATGAATGACCAATTAGATGTGCACCATTAGTAGCTTTCTCCAATAACTTTTTCACTACATTCAAATAGATATCTAGAAGATTTTTCTCTCGTTTAAAAGGAGAACGTCCCAAACCTGGAAGATCCAAGATCCATACAGGTTGACCAGTTTTTTCATGAAGCTCTTGTGCTAAAGGAAATAAATCCTCTCCATCACTCAATAAACCATGTAATAAAATAAACGGTTTACCCTCTCCTTGTAATTGGTAAAGGGTAGTGTTATCGCATAATGTTCGTTTAAATAAATGATTATGCTGGCCATTTTGATCTATCATTCGATAATCCAGATCAGCTACTACGGCAGGGAGAAATTTCATTACACTCGTCTTCTTAAACCAATCCCCTTCCATAATTTTTTTCGCTGAAACATTTGAAAATTTTCGTTTTGTAATAAAATTCAGTCCATCAGAAGGAATTTTTGTTATTTTACTTACTCCACTATTCATAATTGTTTTCATAAGCGGCATTGGAACCGAGATCTTTGGTGCCCTCATATTCATACTTTCCGACATAATACTTAATAATTCAGCAATGTTCTGATCGTGCTGTTTGTCTTCAACAAGTGTATATGTTTGAATAGTCGGTTGCTCCAACCTGAAAACCTGCACAATAAACTTCGCAAACTCATCGTTTGAAATAAGTGGTAACCTATATCCCTTACCTCCAGGAATCACTGGCATGAGCCCTCTTCGCATACTCATCACAAGCAAACCTAATCCTGCTATCTGCTCTGTACTCCCTGTTTTACTACTACCGACTACAGTTGGTGGATTAATTACAGAAAGCGGATAACCTACTGCTGATGCCTGTTGACGGATATAAAGATCTGCTAAAAATTTTGTTCTCTCATATGGATTTTTTATTTTCAAATAACTGTTTCCTTCTTTAAACACATCAATTGCAATCTTGCTATTTTTATCATCAAAGGGGCTCATATAACCTACAACATGAATAAATTGTTGCAAGCCCTTCAATTGATGAATACTTTTAGCTAATTCACTAATATGTTTCGCGCCATTTAAAAATACGGAAGCTGCCTCTTTACTTGTCGCTTGAATATCCATGGGGCCTCCTGCGTGAATAATCACATCCGTTTTCAACACCCTCTCCTTATCTTCAGCACTTAGACCTAAATCTATTTTCGTCAAATCACCTTCAATAAAGTGCATAACTGCCTTTTTTAAGATGCCTCTTTCTTGAAAAAGGCGTATTGCTTTACTTTTCGACCTCACTAAAAGAAGAATTTTAACATCCTCTTTGGCTAATTCTTTCACTAATTGCTTTCCAATAAAGCCTGTTCCACCAGTTAAAAATACTGTTCTCATATAAAATCTCCTTTTTAGTACTATTCAGTACTAATTCGATGTAAAAAAAATGCTTCTTTTATCGAAGCAATTTTAAAAAATGATCTGCTGTTTTCGTAATTACAGTTGCATCCTTCAATGTTTCTGAAATAAATAACGCTCCTTCAAGATTTGTAATAAAAAGGGATGCAACCTCATCAATATTAATCGTATTTCTGAATTCTCCATTCTCTACCCCTTGTTTAAGTAATAGAGAAACTTTCTTTTGTAATCCTGTAAAAAAAAGACCTATTTTTTCTTTTATTTGCGTGGCCTGTTTAGGACTTTGAATATAAAGAGTAATAAATGGACAGCTCCCCTTATACTCTCTCGACTGAACTCCTTGTGATAATTGCTTTAAAAACTGTTGGATACGATCTTCAACTAAAAATTGGCTCTGAGAAATTATGTCATCAATTGCAGATTGATACATTTCAATCCAATAATCAACGACCCCTTCTAATAGTACTTCCTTATTAGAAAAGTGATAATACACATTAGACTTTGAAACTTTGCTTACACGTACTAATTCATCCATACTTGTATAAGCAAACCCTTTTTCTAAAAATAATGTTGCAGCTACTTCAATCACACGTTTTTGATTCATTAATTTTACCTTTGTCATAACTAGAACTATATAGTACTAATTTAAACATTGCAAGTATTTATGTTAATTTTTAAAAAAGTTTAATTAAAAAAGTTCCACTAACATTGATTTTACTGCAAAAAAATCTTAGCATCAGTGTTACAAAAAAAAGAAAGGGAGTGGATCCCCCACTCCCTTTAACCATCTACCCCTGATTCTTCTGCGCTTCTCTAAACTCCTCCTTCACCTTCTCTAACAACCCTTCTTCCGTAATTAATCGATATGCCGTATTCGCTAGTACTTTTGCCGATGTAATTAATGCTTTATCTCCAAGTTCTGAACGTGCTGCTTCTCTAAATTCATTCGTATGTGCAATTAAATCATCTGGTCCGATTTTAATGTACGGATGAATTGTCGGTACGACTTGACTTACGTTTCCTGCGTCGGTTGAACCAATCCCTACTCTTTCTTTACGATTTACATCTTCACCTAATAGTTCTAGTTCTTCCGCTACGATATCGTTATATGTTTTTGTTACGAGTAATTCATCGATTTCATTTTGGAATTGATGGATTTTTACTTTCGCACCTGTTGCTAATGCTGCTCCCTGTGCAATGTTTCTTACTTTTTCTGTTACTTCCGCGCATCTTTTTCTCGTTGCTGCACGGATGAAGAATCTTGCTGCGGCATAGTCAGGAATAATATTAGGTGCTTTTCCTCCCTCTGTAATGACGCCATGAATTCTCACGTCTGACGGAAGTTGTTGGCGAAGTGCGTTAATACCGTTATAGAGCTGAATAACCGCATCTAATGCGTTAATCCCTTCTTCTGGCGAAGCTGCAGCGTGAGCTGTTTTTCCGTAAAAATGAAAATCAAGCGGATCGACCGCTAGTGAAGGACTCGTTGTCGCTGTCTTTCCGCTTGGATGAATCATAAGCGCCGCATCAATGTTTTTAAATAAGCCTGCCTTTACATAACTCGATTTTGCGCTACCGTTCGGTCCTCCTTCTTCAGCTGGTGTTCCGAACACGACAACTTCCCCGCCAATTTCTTCAAGCGTTTCTGATAATGCAATTGCTGCTGCAACGCTAATTGTGCCGATTAAATTGTGACCACACGCATGGCCTAGTCCTGGTAAAGCGTCGTACTCCGCTAAAAATGCGATTGCTGGTCCTTGTTTTCCAGAGCTTTTTCGCGCGATAAATCCCGTTTCATGTCCAGCTATATTGTGCTGCAACTGAAATCCTGCACTGCCTAGCAATAAACTTAACGTTCTAGATGCATAAAACTCTTGGTTACCAATTTCCGGATTCGCATGAATATCATGACTTGTTTCTATGTACTTTTCCTTATTTCTTTCGATACTCTCTTCAATTGTTTTTCTTTGTGACGCTACTCCTGTCGCTCCCATTTTTCTTCCTCCTTTTATTTTCACATAAAAAAGCCTCTTTCTAAAAGATAGAAAGAGGCTTCTGTATATACAGTCAAAATGAGCTTCTTTCTTATCTTTCAAGTTACCTTGCTGGAATTGGCACAGTATTCATAACGAATCCGCTGCCGAGGTATCATAGGGCCAGTCCCTCCACCTCTCGTGATAAGAATTTTCATAAAATTATATTAAATTATTTTTTATTCTAAGTTCATTCCAAGTAAAAGTCAAGGAATTCCTATCCGAATTTACCGAATATCTAAAAATCCTTTTAATACACCAATTGTCTCAGGTGCTTGCAGTCTTGCACATACGTACGGAAATTCCGTACTACCTTCAAACATCATTTGAGATGTAAGCGGTGCGCCTGCCCAGAAGATTTCATCATCAATTACGATAAACGGGAATGCTTTATTTTGTCTTTGTAACTTTACATTTTTCAGTGGAACTGGTCCATCACTATACACTGTTATTTGCGCATTTGTACGCATTAACGCTTGCCATACTCGTTTATCCACTTGTTTTGTACTTGGAAGTGAAATAATAATTTTTCGTTTTGCGGCTAAAATATCTTTTAATAACCCTTTCGGCTCTTCAAGATTCATTTCCATAAACCAGCGTAAACGTTTCGAAATTTTCCGTTCCCACAATTGTCTTGATGTCGTGCGATCATACACATCTCCGTGACGTTCTATATGAGCTGTTAATTGTGATAATGCTTGTTTTCTCGAAAGGTTTTTACGCATATAATGGCAATCTGATAATTGAATGAACTTCCCTCTCGCCCTTGTCACTGCTACATTGACGAGGCGATGGTTTTTGTGATCAAAGAATAATACGCCAGGTCGTTCTTGCGGATAACTGTCAACCGTATCAAAGATCATCATATCTCTTTCAGAACCTTGGAACTTATGAACTGTCGCCGCTAAAACTGGTATGTTTTGATATTTCGTTCTCTGCAACATTTCTCTAATACACGTCGCTAAAAAGCGTGACTGCGCCCTGTAAGGTGTCACAATACCAATTGATTGCACACCGTCTAACAATCCGATTAACATCATTTGCATTGCTACTAAACCAGACATAATGTTAAAACGTGAACCAGAAGCAGCATCTTTTAACGAAAAAGCTCCCATTTGGCTCGTATCAAATAAAACACTCGCTTCATTTGCGAACGGCTGCAATTGCGCAAGTTCTTTACGCTCTGAAACAGACGGATGATCGTATACTCTATTTTTATAAATAAACGAATTCGTAAACTTCGATATATCCGCATGCATACGTCTTTGTTCCTGCAACATAAATAGGTTTGGGTGTGCTTCTGATTTATTAACAGACTCAACAATCCCAGCATGGTAAAACATATCTTCCCCAAGCCATTTGCGAACGAGTTCATGATTTGCCATCGCAATTGGAGGTAACTGTAAAAAGTCACCGCAAACGACGATACGTTTTCCAAGTGAAGCAGCTAATGCAATTTGCGGAACATATGCCATACTTACTTCATCTACAACAACTAAATCAAATGTGCGCTCATAAATAAGTGAATCAATGGCACATTTTGATAAAGTTGCGCCGATTACTTTTGCATTTTCAATATATTCTTTTTCTACTTCTTTAATTTTAGCCTTTTGCTTTCGAAGATCACTTTCAATCTCTTGTATGCGCTTCTTATCAGCAGATGTTGCTTTATACGATAAGATTTTTTCACGAAGATCTTGTCGTGTCTCTTCTAAATAGAGTCTTTCCTCACCCCAAGATCCGTTCGTCGTTTCAACTAACTTCGACGCAAGTAACGTTTCATGATTTCGTATATGTTCATGTTGACTATAACCGTAACGAACAATTTCGCCAGGCTTCCATTTCTTTTTCTTCTCAATTTGCTTCGTTACTTCACTCATTAATACGTCTACTGCCGCATTACTATGAGCCAACACAAGTACCGATTTTCCTTTTTGATAATGAGCTGAAATAATACGTGATAAATTGTAAGACTTCCCTGTTCCTGGTGGTCCCCATACGTACGTCGTCGGATTGTAAAACGAACGATACGCCAATTCATTTTTCGGATTTTTCATCTTCTCAATATGTTTCGGACTGCTCGTCCCATCAACAAGACGCTTTATACGATTACGTTTCAGCTTATCTTTACGTGCTTCTTTCAACCTCTCTTGTAGTTGCTCTAAAAGTTGCCACGGTTCACTATATAAAACAGCTTCTCGTATTTCACCTTGTATATAATCATTTAATTTCAGTTCTATTTCTAATCCATGTACAGACAATACTTCTCCTGTCGCTTCCTCACCATCAAACTCAATTCGAATGGGTGAACCTTCAGGTAAGCTTACTTCCGAAATAAGCTGAAATACGTATACTGTACTTTCATAATCTGTATATAAAAAACGACCATTCATGATAGAAATTTTACTACCACCTATCGTTTTCCAATGTTTAATTTCATATGCTAATGCATAATGCCACTCTTTCATCGTTTCCGATAATGAAGGAGTTTGAGTAGTTGTATTCATCGTATAATCTCCTTCCTTCTCCCCAAACATACTTTCTCACTATACCATATAAAACGCTAAAATTTGTAAGGTTTTTATCTTGCTTATTTTCTTAATTTTCAATAACATATTGTATATAATTTTCAGAAAGAAGGAATCTACATGCCAGTTAGAAGAATTGAACACGTCGGACTTATGGTTGCAAACTTAGAAACATCTATTTCATTTTATGAAGAAGTAGTCGGCTTACAGCTCATGAAACGTATGGGTCATCCGAATCCAGACTTAAAACTCGCTTTTTTAGGTGTAGAAGAATCAAAAGAAACGATACTAGAACTCATTGAAGGCTACAACTCTTCTCTTCCGGCAGAAGGAAAAGTACATCACATTTGCTTTAAAGTGGATTCATTAGAGGATGAGATCGAAAGACTGAAGAAACACGCAGTAACCTTTTTACTAGGAGAAGAAATCGAAACATTACCAGATGGAACACGTTACATATTCTTCGCTGGTCCTGATGGAGAGTGGATTGAGTTTTTTGAGACGGAGAGATAAAGTAAGACTTTAGGATAGAAAAGGAGCCGGAATTCCGGCCCTTGTTTTTAATGAAACATATTTTATTATAGGAATAAAAAGAAATAGGATATCCTCTCCTATTTCTTTTCTTAGTGTTATAAAAATCTTTCTAATAACTCTAACTTGCACAATGCTTCCCGTTAATATAATAGGCTGATTCTGTGAAAACTGTAAATACAACCTCTACTTCTGGAAGTCCAAAATCCATTACATATGTAGTAATGGCCTTGGCAAATCGATCACGAATTTCCTGTCCACGCTCGAACCATTTCACTTCAATAAGAGGAAACGCTTCTATTTCTTCTCCATTGAATACAAACGTAGAACTTGGTAGTTCCAAGGTGAAATTATCCGTACCACACTCACAGATATCTGCGAGTTCTTCTACCAATGGCTTGCTTATGCTTTTTAATTGTTCAGTAGTAATTCCACGAAACACAACATGCGGCATGTTATTCCCTCCGTTACATAGCTTTATATTTCCTCATATCATAACACAATTTATTTTGCTGCACTAACATCTATTCGTACATTTCAATGACATTCTTAAGAATGATCATATGTTATTGAAGCTAATATAATCAGGAGTTAAGGAAAAGCAGACTGATAGAATTAAAGGTGAAGAGGTAATACTTGACCTCAATTCTAATCGTCATATAATCAATGCCATGCACAAAATGACTCATCAAAAAGTATTATCTCATGAAAAGCAAGGATTTATTAAAATGACTCCAGAAAACATCGAAGCAATACGTTGAGTAATTGATGAAAATAATAGTGGAACCTTACAACATAAAGAATAGTACCTCAAGATTTTGATTGGTTGGTATGAAGGCGATTTTTCCCTTATCGTTTTATGATATGCTAACAACATTTGATAAAATACGGTATCTATAGACAGTCAAACACCTTTAAAGATACCTCGTCCAGTTCTTGCTGTTGCAAGATAAACAGCATGTAATCAGTTAACCACCCACATTAGTAACGAAAACATAAAGAAAAGGCATTCCAAATATGAAACACCTTCTTTCGTTTTATAAAACCATCCAACACGCTGAACTTTTCAATTTAATATAATGACTCGTTTAACTAAAGAAATTGATTACGTGCATAACGCTCTTCTCACTTTTCTTGCAAAATTTAGTGGATCATCAACGTCTTCGATATTAACGTAAATTAAATTTGGATCATCACATAACCACTCATTGTGTATAGACGAAACGATTATTCCTTGTTTAATAATTGTCGCCACAAATTCAGTGACTTCTTTTTGTAAGAGTGCTACTCGGCCTAGGCATAATGCCCGTCCAGTTTTATTGTCTCGTGATTCGAATGAAAAGGAAGTTGTTACTCTAAAACGTTTTCCCAAGATTGTGGCTCGTATTTCATCACGGTTTATTGTTGCCACGCATTTCCCACCAGCGAATCCTTCTTGACCGCCAATGATTCTTGCAAACTGTTGACAAATTGATTCCTCATTAACCGCCATACCTTTAATCATTCCTCCTTTTACTATTAGATTATGAATTCATACATAGGTCTGAAACGGCAATGAATCTAATCTATTATAAAAAAATGATGGCGATCTACCGAAAGCTATTAACTCAATTATTCTTGATCGTATGAATTGTTATCAGAGTTTAAATGGTGCAGAATTTTTATTTTATGCTTAATGGACATCGGAGACTGAAAGCAAAACTCAGCTATTATAATGGTAAGACATTTTTAAAGAGCATAAAAAAGACACCCTAAGGTGCCATCCTCCGACTTGAGAATTATATCTATGTATGGAGAAATTTAGAAAAGACAAATACAAAAGAGAAGATTCTAACTATAATTTATAGAACTCTTATGCCATGACTTACTTACATATTTCCTTATTTACCAGAAGAAGAATCTCAGTTACATTATTTTCTGAACAGTCTCGTTAAAGCCATACCAAGAAATCCAGCGCCCATTCCTATTAGCCATCCAGTTTGGGCATTACCTAACATAGATCCCACTCCTCCACCAAGAAACATACAGCCAACGAATACTAATCCTCCAATTCCCCAATTCGGCCGTTCCATAGTTCCATCACATCCCTTCCATAAAACATATGCGATTAACTAGCCTAACTTTCTTGCATAGGATTGGTAATTATTTTGCTTATGTTTTATTGAAGGGCATTCAAAAGATGCGGAGATTGAGTCATTTGAATAAATTACAGAAGGAGAATTTCATTTTTTCATATCAAATAACTTAAGAGTGTGTTCCACAATTTATGACTCCCCCCACCGCTATCCAGCTCAGATAAGAAAGCAAAAACGAAAATTATATGCATCATTGACTACTGTTAATGAGACGTTATGTTAACCTCACATGAAGACCCTATTCATCCAAATTTACACAAAGTTGTCCTTGCTGATGGTACAATTAAAATCATGGAGGGATATTATGGGAATTTTTTTGTAATAACACTACTTCTTATAGACGGCACTGCAATATTGTTATTTTTCTTGTCTGTTTCACCAAAAATTAAGGCTAAAAACCTATCTTCAATAATGATCTGTTTAGGAATAAATCTAATCATAAGTCCAGCGGCTTTTCTTATAGGTGGGATAGCTGATTATGCAGGTGTAGCAGCTAATTATGGGGCTTATTTTGCGGGCGAGTCGACAACAGCGCCTCCTCTAGTTAGTCGTGCACTTTATTTTTTGGGAGGATTTCTCTTTATTCAGGGAATACCGCTGCTCATACTACTTGCAGCTTTTTGGAAGTTTGCTAGAGCAAAGAAAATAAAACAAGTATAGAAGGATGAGTGGATGCATTTTAGAGTAGGGATCCGCTTTTTTCTCGGTACCAATAATAGGATTTCATGTCATACAATGGAGTTAATATTAGAAAACTGTGGGGATGATTACGTTGATAAAATTTGTAATTAGTTATGCTGCAAGTCTGTTTGCTTTTATTTTTGGATGGTTCTTGATTTCATATATTTCTCATCCTAGCTTTATTCACCCGAACGTTGTATTAGGATTCATTAAAACGATCTTCACTTATGGTAGTATACCAGCTCTTATAGCTTGTCTAATTGGGGAAGTGTTATACAGGAAAATCAAGCGATGTAGAGAATTTCAATTTGGAGTCCCTGTATTTATAGGACAAGCAGCTCTCTATACAATTATACCATTTCTTGTTCTTTTTCCTTTTAATTTTTCGCATTTCTTTGACTTTGTTGCACCTGTTATTATGGGGTCCTTAGCTTTTTATTTCGTACGTAGAAAAATATAATTAACTTCAAGAGTGTGACAAAAAGAAGCCTGATTAGTAAAACCACACTGTGTAACCAAACGGAACGAGAACAATCAAAACGCCGTCATTGCTTCTATTAAAAGAAGAATTGAAAAGTTAGAGAAAAAGAATAAGGTATTTGAGGAAGAAAGTAAGAGTGAAAAAGAAACTGTAAAGCTTACTGATTACCTTTTAAAGTTTACAATCATTTCCTAATTGCAGTTAAATATTGTAGTAAGAAACCGAATCCCACCGCTTAAGGGTTTCGGTTTCTTTATTATTTTTTCTTTTTTTAAGAAGTGGTATTTGGATCCATTCATTTTCCACATTTATTTTTATATTTTTTTCTAAAAGAAGGTTTCCATTCTGATAAATCCTGATAAACAAACGTTATATTATTACATATTCTCTCTGCAGCTTCGTACATATGTTTTATATCATTAGCCGTAAATACTATAGACCCTTTGCGTTGAGTGCTATCTACAATAGTTGGTATGGTGTCACCCTCTTTTACTAATAGATCAATTAATACAACCTCCGATATGTTAGTTAACTCTTTATACTTGATTTCTTTTATGCAACCTGGTTTTGGGATCAGACTTAAAGACATAGCTTGACATTTTGAAGGTACACATCTAAATTCATCTATAGTCTCAGTAGCTAACGCATCATAATAGTATCCAAATTGAGAAATGCCAGTTGTTAGTTCCACCATCTTCCAGATGTTGCCGCCACCTATTCTAACTTGAGATTCTATAATTATTGGCTTATTTTGTTTGTCTATCTTTACTTCTGTATGAGTAATGCCGTTTTCCATTTGCATGTCGTCCAAAAATTGCATTACTTTTTCCATAATTAATTGTTTTTGAGATTCATCTATAGGTGCTGGCATAATAGTATAGTTTATTATAAACGTATCTTCTTTAAATACTTCAGCTGATATCGCTAGTATAGAATGTTTTTTGTTATAAGAAACGGTTTCAACCGTATAAACTATATCACCTTCAATATACTCTTCCACTAAAACAGGTAGTTGAATACCATTCTCTTTAATAAATACCTCTACGTCATCTCCCGTGTCTAGCTTAGATACACCTTTACCACCTGCGCCAATCGGGGGCTTTATTATAATCCTATCTTTTTTGTTCAAAAATTCATTAATACCTTTAATGTTATTGCAAACTTTCGAATCTATAGAAAAGTCTTTACCTGCTAGCATTTCACGCATCATGTCTTTATTACGGGTTATCATATTAGCATTGTAAGAAGGTCCTTTAACATTAAAAATCTTTGCAATTATGCAAGCCGTATCTAATGCTGTTTCGTTGAAAGATACAACCACATCAAATGGTTTCTCTTTGAATAATCCTTCAGCGTAGTATATAGACAAGGGTATGTTTGTCGTGTCTAATTCTTTTTTATAGAAACATTTTTCTAAGATAGCCCCATCAAAATATATGTGTTTAGCGTAAGATCCTATATACGAAACAGTATACCCACTGTCTAATGCATCTTGTATAGGCTTTGTCCATCCCCCTATAAATAAAATGTGTGTTTTATTTTCTATGTCATTTCCTTTTAATACCTTATGCATCATAATCATCTCCTCTAATATGAACTCGTATATTCAATTTCATTTCCTTTTGATACGCCTCGTCTTAACAACGCCACTAAACACAATGTTGTTCCGAAGCCCCCTATAAATAACGTAGTTTGAAGCCCAAATATAGAAATTAAAAATGCACTAGCAAAACTTCCTAATGCCCAAGCTCCCCAATTCAGCGTACGCTGTACAGCATTTACTCGGCCTAGCATGTGATTTGGTGAGGCAAGTTGTCGTATAGTTGCAGCGTAAGGGCCAAATACACCTTCTCCCATACCATGTATGATACTTGCGGCTACTATTCCGTAAACTGTTCCCATATACCCCATTATCGGTATAAAAGCCAAACCGGTAACTGATACAGCAGCGCTATAAATAAGCATTTTTGCATTATTAATTTGTTGACTTTTTTTCATAAGTATCGTATTACCTATTAAAAATCCCACCGCTGCTGAACCTATAACAAATCCTATTTCAATTTCAGATAGATTCATTACCTTATAAAGGAATATTACTAAAATGCTATTTAATATGTATTTAAAAAAACCGTAAACAGCACCACAAGTTACAATCGGCTCCAATACAGGGTGTTTTTTGAAATATACCAAACCTTCATATATGTTTTGGTATATAGATTTTACATTTACGTCTTTTAAAGAACCTTCTGTATGCGGTTTAAACTTTGAAATAATTAATACAAACATAAAGCAAACAAAATACGTTACTGCGTCAACAGTGAATGAGCCTGTTAATCCAACTAGAGTAATGACGATTCCAGCTAGCATAGGACCAATTACTATAGAAAGAGACTCCGAAAGTGCTAGTTGTGCATTTCCTTTTTTTAAGTGGTCTTTATCTGTTACTATTTCCGGTAAAAAAGAAGGAATGGCAATGTTGTAAAACGTGGTGAATATTCCATTTAAAAACATGATAAACACCAACAAAGGGAACGTTATAATATTTGTTACAGTCAGTATGAATACTGATAAAAACAATACTCCTTGACATAAACTACAAATTAGCAAGACATTTTTCCTATGAAAAATGTCTATTAAAGCACCGGCTACTAACCCGAAAATTAGATAAGGAACGAATATAATCCCACGAAGCATAGCAGCATTTGCTTCGCTTGTTTGTAACACCTCTAATGCAAAAAGTGGCAAAGCTACTATTGTAAACTGAATACCCAACAAACTTATAGACTGTCCTAACCAAAGCTTGTGAAAATTAAAATGTTTGCTACCTTTCATAATATCCCCCCACTAAATTCATATTTATAAATTATCAAGTTAACGATATAAATAAGAACAGGAAAAGCCTATCTTTCAACTAATGTCTGTAGCACATAAAAATTCGAAGCCTAATATAAAAGCGATTTTAGTTTCAAAATGAAGACTTGATCTTTAGAGCTCTCTTGGCTATTAAAAAGCTCATTTTCCGAAAAATAATTCTGCATTCGTTTATAAATCAATTGATATACAGATGAGATTTATTTGTAAGAATCTAGTTATTAATTAGCTTGCTTCGAATTCATTTTCCGATTGTATGTCACTTTGAATCACCTCCAGCATCAGTATAACCTTGAAGGCACGCTGTTGTACGCATTTTGGAATGTAACAGCAAGATAACGAAGCTACGATGACGAACTGAATGGATTTAACCTTGTTATTAGAGGACACATATATACATGACAATTGATTAAAATAGGTCATGCACGATGAAATAAATTTTTAGATAAACCAAAATAACCAGCAAAAAGCCCCTTCAAATTTGAAGGGGCTTTTTAATATATAGAAATTAGCTTAAAGCAAAGATAACATCTCTTGAAGGGGGCATTTTTTTATTATTCATGTTTATTGAGGAGCCTTCGCTTGAAGCAACTTTAACCCCATCCCAATAAAAATTAGTCCTGTTACTTTATTTAGAATCATTCCTACCTTTTGACTTCCTCTTAATTTTTTGGTGACATAGGAAGAGAAATAAGCAACAAATAAACACCACAATAGTCCTGTTACTGTAAAAGTAATTCCTAAAATGATAAAAGGTATAGGACCTGAAGCCTTTGTATCTATAAACTGCGGCAGAAACGCAATAAAGAATAAAGAGACTTTTGGATTCGTAAGACTTGTTAAGAGCCCTTGTAAATATATCTTTCTAATGTTCAATTTATTGGATGGGGCTTGAAAATCTACATTTGTCTTATCAAGTATCATTTTCATTCCTAAATATACAAGATAGATAACACCTATAATCTTAATGGTGTTAAATAACACAACGGATTTTGTAAGTATAATAGATAAACCAAAAGCAACCAATAACGTATGGACTAAAGAACCAGTAATAATACCAAAAACAGAATACACACCTGCTTTTCTACCTTGTGAAATACTTTTTCCCACAATATACATGGTGTCTGCACCAGGAATTAGATTTAATAAAATTCCTGTTAGTAAAAACACTTCATAATTAATAATACCGTACATTTTAGCACCCCTATCTATTTTTTAGTGCCCTTATTGATATTAAATGAAACACAAGAAAAAGAAAATAATTTTCTATTTATTCAATAAAATCAGCGAATTCTTGATTTACAATCGATAAAACTGATGGAATGTACCATTCGTATCGCGGACCGAAAACTCACTATTGAATAAATAAAACCCCAGAAATCCAAAGGTCTCTGGGGCTCCATTATATATTTAGCTCTTTTTGCTTTTTGTTTTGTTTATGTCTATACAGCAATTTTCGGCTTATTAGAGAAATCACTAATAAGGTCAGAATTAATAAGATAAGTTGCATAAATGATAAATCAAAATATTTAGCACCTGTAACGATTAAAAGTGTAGAAATCGTGCCTTTTACAACAAAAAAAATAATAACCCATAATCCGCCTTTTTTCCAGTTCATTTTATATTACCCTTTCCTACGTTTAAATTCTTAAAATATTTAATGATAGTTCTTAAATGTGACAACTTAATAGAAATCTATTATATTAACAAAAAATTCATGTCTAATTACATGCAACGATTCTATATTAAATGAAAATGATATTCATCGTCAATTTTATTGACTATTTGAATACTTATTATTTCTTTCTACTTTGTTTCTTATAAGCAACACACTTTTATATTCAAACAAAAACACCTCCATTACATTTGCACACTTAGTATGCGAATGCAAGAGGTGTTTTTTCATATACCATCAGGTAAGATTTCCTGCTTTGTTTATTTCTTGATACGTAGCTATTTTTTAATACACAATAACTGGATCATACGTGTTCAAACTATCATATACAGTTTTTGCAACATTAGGAAGAAGGTTCACACACCCACCTGATCCTCCTGTTAAATAAGCATTATTTCCCCAGTCTTTTCGCCAGCCGGCATCGTGAAATCCTTGACCACTATTTGTGAATGGAACCCAGTAATCTACTTTAACCGCATAATCAGCTTTTCCTACTGCGTTACCTCTTAGCGTATATGGTGTTCGTTTATATAGGACGTACCACACACCTGGTGATGTATCTTCACCAGTACTATGTTTACCAGTTACTACATTTGTTGTAACAACTAATTTTCCATCTTTGTAAATCCAAATTTGTTGCTCTGCAATTGAAACTTCTGCATACGTGTCTCCGATGCCATTATTCGATGTTGTTTTATAACCGATACCTTCCTTCTCCCAACCATTTCCGTGAATATTAGAAGCAGAAAGCGCCTTTTCGCCTTTCTCAAAGGCTTGTTGAACTTGTTTAGTTTCTTTTTCAACATCTAGTGCCCAGCCGTATCCCTGTCCTTTTACTGATATGACTGAACCGGAATGCGTTTTAAATGAGAAATCTTTATTTAATGTTGATTTGGCATTATTAATTTCAGTGATTTTCTTCTTAATGTCACTCGCATCAATTGTAACTTTCATATCCTTTGACATAGAGGCATTTTGAATTAAATCTTTCGCTTTTAAAGGATAAACTTCATCCTGCACTTTATACTCAACAGACTGCCCAAGAAGATTCTGTAGTGCTTTCTCCTCTTTTTTGACAATCGGATCGTCTTCTTTAATAGGTTTTATGTATGCAGACTTCAGATGAATTTCGCTTTTATATTTTTGCTTATCGTAATCTTTCAGTAGACTAGTAACGTCATACTGTTTTCCTTCAACACTTTTCGAAATAACAATTTTTCCTTGTTCTAGCTTCGCCATAGCATCTTGAGGCGCTTTTAACTTCTCATTCATTGAGATGAGCTTTTCTTCTACAAGTTTTTTCATCGTTTCACTACGATACTGATCTGCCTTCTCTGGTAGCAATGAATAATTTTCTCCCTTTGAGGAAGGGAAAAATGTCCACTGTTTTTTTAATAGTTTCTTAACTTGAGGCAAATCTTTTTCCGTAAGTTCCGTTTTTGTATCTTTTTCATCTAAAATTTGTTGTTGATCAACATAGACTTTGTTTGCTAGTCCAGATGTCTTTAATTTCTGTATTGCCTGATCAGCACTCAGACCACCAACTTTTGTGTCATTAATTGTAACATTCGAATTGAAGTGAGTTGCCTGATAATAACTCATTCCCCCAATAAGAAGTGCAAATACACCAATACCCGCTGCAATAAACTTCCAATTTGTATAACGTTTTTTTGATCTTACTCGTTTTTGATCAATTTCTTCAACTGATTCATTTGTTGTATTGTTGTTCATCAATCTTTCCCCCGTATGCATTAACGTCAAACGATTTTCAACTAAAATCATAAACTAGTGTACCTTATTTTTCCTAAAATTTCATTATTTCCGACCACATTTTATCGCAATTTAATGATTAAATTTAGATTTTTCAATAGTACGATGCATTGCACAGCCCTTTACAAGTTATAAAATGAAATTTCAATCAACCGTTATACCAAAGGAATTAACTACATCTTCTTCGGAAAATTTTTTCTCTTTACGCAAAATACGAATTATATTATCCATTTTATAAACATCACCTCCTAATTTTGTCAAAAAAATAAACGATAGTCCTTCTATCTAAAATGTAGAAGGACTATCATTTTTTCAGTTAGAGTATTTGTATAATCGTTTAACTTTTTATTTCCTGAAGGTCAAACGTGATGAAGATGATGAAATTTCATCTCATAGCCTTTAAATGAAAACATTATGTTTTTTATGGCAAACCAAGTTTATTTTCTTAGCTTGATGTACCCACATATCCAGCAGCCTAAGATGAAGTAAGAGTCTGTTCAACTAGATTTTTTCTAATATTTTTAGGAGCATCTTATTTCGCCTCGTCATATTTCACTAATTGAATTTAAAACACATCCGTATGCTATTTAGTAAAATTTACGATTCGAGACGTAATTATTGCAGTAATTAAGATAATAATAGCGGTTATCAAGCCAGATTCTCCAACCCAAATCTCAGTTTGATATCCTGTACTTGCACGTGCGAAAGGTCCTTGAATAATGGCATTCCAAGTAGTATGGATGATAACCGAAGGCCAAACGCTACCTGTGATTAGTCGTAAATAAGCTGTAATATAACTGAATGGCACAATACAAAAATAGATGCCAAGCACTGAAAGTAGGACAGATGGTCCCTCTACATATAGACCAGCAATAACAATTGGAACATGCCACGTTGCCCAAATCAATCCACTAATAAGGATCGGCCGTGAAAACTCTGCATCGACTAGCCTTGTGAGCATATAACCTCGCCAACCCATTTCTTCTCCCAAAACTGGGATTAAGTTAAGCAAACTTCCGAAGATGCCGCTCAATACAACTAGATAAATGAAACTGAATGGTGCCGCTACATACTGAAGTCCAAGTATATTGTAGATCGGTTCTAACATACCACCTTCAGGATGCTGAAACCTCGCAATTCCGCTCAGCCAGGCGATAGAATAAGTAATTCCACAAATAATCATAGGGATTAGCAGAGCAAAACCAATCCCCTTCCATACCTTTAAGTTACCGAGACCAAAAGATACATCTTTAAACCCTTCTTTCAGTATTATGCGAGTCAAAATAGAAGAAAGTGCTGGGGTAAACATATATACCACAATAAGCGGCATACTTTTCGTAATTATTACTACTACATTTAGGATAATAGAAGTAATGATTAAAATACTCAGAAAGAGTTGAAGTCCTATTTTAGCACGTTGGATTTTATCTTTATTGTGGAACGATTTTGCGTGTAATATCATTGTAATCCGCCTTCCCCCTTTCATTCACTTGTTTATCGAATTTACTTCTTGTCATTTCTACAGACACACCTTAGAATAAAAATATTTTGGCATACAGATTCATTCATCTTTAACATCACTCCCAAATTTATAATCTAGTTTTACTTGCAACTCATCCATGTAATTATTATTTATAAGTTGTCATAACCGATAGTACAAAAGTGTAATAATTAGTCTATGACCTGTGTCAATTAACCTTATGACACTATGTAACTAGAAAATATGATATGGAATAAATAACAATTGAATTAAGGCAATTGATTCGTGCAAGTACAATGAATCATTCTTGCTTTTACAAATAATTCAATTGAGGTGGAAAAAATGAATAAGAAAAAAATAATTGCAATGGTTAGTACAGCTCTATTAGTCACAGGAGGTGTAGAAGTAGGAAAGGCTCAAACAGTAGCAGTCGAAAATTCAGGTCAATCAATACAAAAAAATATAGTTAAATCCATACAATCACAGGCTTACCCATTAAAAACGATAGAGCCGTCAAAATCATTTGAGGATTTAAAACCACTTAAGAAAATGATTGGGAGCGCACAATATGTAGGATTAGGAGAGAATACTCATGGAAGCTCTGAAATTTTCACTATGAAGTTTCGCCTTGTGAAATATTTGGTTACTGAGATGGGTTTTACAAATTTCACAATGGAAGAAGATTGGGGAAACGGCTTAAAACTAAATGAATATATCCAAACAGGAAAAGGAAACCCTAGAGATTTTTTAAAGTTGTTATATCCTACTGATGAAATTATAGCCATGATTGAGTGGATGAAAGATTATAATGCTGATCCATCCAATAAAAAAAAGATCCAATTTATTGGGCTCGACTTAAAAACGTTGGACCAAGGCAGCTTTAATAAAGTAATTGATTATGTAAGGGTGCATCGACCGGATTTGTTGGCAGAAGTAGAAGAAAATTATAAAGAATTATCGTCTTTTACTGAAAGTATACAGGAATATATGAAACTTACTCCTGAATTGAAAGAGAAGTTCAAAGCAAACGCTGAGAGGGTAGCTCGATTACTAAAAGATGAGAGTGAGCAAGCCAACACAGAAATAGTTTCACCTGAGTACATCTGGGTGAAAGCAACGGCAAGTGCAATAGAGAAATTTACCACAATGCTACTTCCTAACGACTATCCAAGTATGATAAAGCTACATGAGCAATACTTGGCCGATCATGCAATGTGGGCACAAGAGACATTTGGTGGTAAAACGATGGTATGGGGACACAATATTCATATAGCTAAAGGAATTATCGATGAGCAATTATATCCTGATGTTGCGGGGCAGTTTTTAAAGGAACGTTTAAACAATAATTATGTCACAATTGGTAGTACAACTACGGAGGGGAATTTCACCTTATATAGCGAATATAATCCTTCCACCGGAGGTAAGATTACAACAGACGCTATTCCACAAGATGTAAAAAGTTTCAATTACACTCTCGGAAAAGTGCCCTATAAAACGTTTTTATTGGATAACCGTCACCTTAAAGGACAAGCAGAGAAATGGGTTAAAGCAAAAAGACCATTACTAAGTATAGGAGGACAAATCATCCCCAACAGTTCGGTATACTTTGATACTTCATTGCTTGAGCAATTTGATATTATTTTTCATATTCGAAAAACAAGTCCATCTCATATTAAATAAAAGTACAAAACAATCCCGTTCTTGCAGATGTAAGAACGGGATTGTTTTGTGGGGATTAATAAAGTGAAACTTTAATCAGCAAGTTTTTGTTCATCCCCCACTTATTATTAGCCTTCACCAATCGTGCGTTTACCGGCAGCCCGCCCCCCACCTAACGCTGAATTTTGAGGCGGGGGTCTTACTGCCTGGCAAATAGCGGGATACAAGCATCTTTGTTAACTAGAAGTAAACTGCTCTCCCCCTTTTTAATATCATTTAGAACTGTCATATGACACTTTTACACTAGTGAGAATGACAAAAAAAGCAGTATGATTCGGTTATTACATAGATAGGAGCGATGAACTTTATGAAATCAAAATTCATCCAGAATGGTTATTTTTTATTGCTAACTTTCGTTACAGGATTATTTTATTTTTGTTTTTATCTAATAGCTCTGCTATTCAGTTTTACCCTTTCATTTACGGTAATTGGGATTCCACTAGTTATACGCGTACTACAGACTACGACACCTTTTATCCAATTCGAGCGCATACAGACGAAAATTTATACTGATATTTCGACCGACTCTTACGATAAAAGTATAAAAATGGCTACATCAAACTGGACTCAGGTGAAATTAGTGCTTACAGATCGTCGCACTTGGTCTGCTGTCTTTTGGTTAATGCAGAAATTTGTGATTGGCATTTTCAGTCTCATTAGTGCAATCATTTTTTATGTAATGCCACTTATGCTCCTGTTGGCACCACTACTGTATCGATACATCGATATGAATATTATATTCATACAGATAGATACTTTTGCCAAGTCACTCTTTGTAATGTTTATAGGTATAGTATTTACCGCCATAAGTATTAGGATAGTAGAAGGTTTGACAAAGAAAATTGGGGGCTATACACGTAGTATGATTCGGCAACTAAATCAATAAAAGTTTGCAGTCTGTGAATAGTATCGTAGTTTTAAATTAAAAAGTATAATAAAGCAGGAAGGATTAAATTATAATATAGGAAGAAAATGGTAGGCTATTTAGGGGGTAAAGAACTTGTTAGATATGGTTAAGTATTGGTTTTGGTATGATTGGATTATGTTGGGGGTACGCCTACTTGCTAGTGTGTCTATCATTCTAGCTACATTAAATTTTCAGGATGGTTTAACATTACCACTTTGGAGTATTATTCTTTGGGAAATTATTGCCTTCTCTATTCCATGGGTAGCCTTACTATTCAATTATAAATATTATTTGTTCACAGAAATACTGCTGTATGGTGGACTATGTATATATTTAACCTCATTATTTCCAGGAGCTTACAACACATTTCTTATATCAGTGTTTCTAATTGCTGCGAATAGTAAGCATTTGTCCTATTATTGGACAGCTCCAATAACAGTTTTTATAACGACTGGAATTTTCTATGCGGTTGCGCCAAGTAATAGCTATTGGGTTATGGTCACCTATTATGGATTCGCATATGTAATGGGTTTCGCTTTTCATTTATTAATCGTCAATCATAAACAAAATGAATCAATTCGTAAACAAAACGCGGTACTTGAGCAATATATGTCTCAGATTGAACGCATCACACTGGCGGAAGAACGGAACAGACTGTCGAGTGAGCTTCATGATACAGTTGGTCACGCTTATACTTCTATTATTATGGGGATGGAAACGTTGCGCACCGAACTTGCTACTGAAATGGGTATACAGAGGCTAGATTCTCTGCTTGAAATGGGACGGAAAAGCATCGAGGACGTGAGAGGTTACCTACATCAAATGGATTCTCCGTGTCAATCGCCTTCCTTAATTCAATCTCTCCAAAATCTTGGAGCCGAATTTCAGGAGCACGCTCAGGTTAATGTAAGTTTTCGAGCATACGGAGAGGAATATGAATTGTCTCGGCAAGCAAAGATAGCGTTCATTCGTTGCTTACAAGAGTCCCTTACGAATGCAGTACGCCATGGTCAGGGAACTGAAATTATAGTTTCATTGCAGTTTGAACAACAATATACGAGATTAGAAATTCAAGATAATGGAAAAGGAAATGTAGAATGGCAGGAAGGCTTCGGTATGAATGCGATGAAAGAACGAGCAATGAACTTGCAAGGTCAATTGTCTGTATATACAAAGCCAGAGGAAGGAATGCTTGTTACTTGTACCATACCGCGACAAACTGAAATAAAAGATGGACTTATTCGTTTGTTAATTGTAGACGATCAGCCATTTGTCCGGGAAAGTTTGAGGACACTACTCGATAGATATGAAGATTTAAATGTAGTCGGTTTAGCTGAAGATGGCAATGAAGCCATCGATTTGTGTGGGCGCCTTCAACCCCATGTTATACTTATGGATTTAGATATGCAGCACATGGATGGAGTCGAAGCAACCAAAAAAATCAAGCAACAATGGCCACATATCCGCGTATTAATTTTCACAACGTTTCAGGATACCGAACAGGCGTTGGAATCACTTCGCAACGGTGCGGATGGTTTTTTACTTAAATCTATTGAAACGTTGGAGCTAGCCAATACGATCCGACTTATTCACAAAGGTGGGACACTAATTGATCAGGGAATGTCTCACAAAATATTTGAGAAGTTTGATGAGCAAAAAGAGACACCAGAATCAAAAGCAACCGCTTATGAGCTAACAGCTAGGGAAATAGAAATATTACAGCTAGTAGCAAAGGGACTTCGATACACTACCATAGCATCAAGGTTATATTTATCGAATGGTACGGTCAGAAATTATGCTTCCACAGCTTATACAAAGCTAGGAGTCCGTAACAAAGAAGAAGCTGTTCAAAGGGCTCTAGAAATTGGAATTATTGAATAAAAAAGTGTTTTTTGTTTCTTTACAGCAAGATGAAATGTAGTTACAAGGTACAGTAAAGGATAAAGTGAAACTTTAATCAGCCCTCACCAATCTGGCTGCCCGTTAATGCGGGATAATCATGAAAATTCCCCTTTAAGAAAAAAATAAAAAATCAGACAGTATACTTGAATTGCTCTTCGCATGAGAATATACTAATAAAGCAGGCTATGACGTTCCTTCCTTCTAACTTCTTTGGCCAAATAGGGATGTTACTTTCCTGCTAAACACATAGGCTATGACAATTCTTCCTTCTTTGTAGAAATTTCAAATTGTTTTAGAGTTGTCAATTCCCTATGAAAAATAATTAGACTATAAAACCTCTTTCTTCTTTGGGATTGCATAAACTTTAGTTTATCAACCATTGATGTAGAGGTTTTCTTTTCTTAATTAACAAATTACCACTTAACAACTAAATGTTATATCCCTAATTTTCCACTAAAAAATAGCTATGTACCCTCTGTGCATTTTTCTACAATTAGTGTGTTTATACATATAAAAATAAAAATCTACCACTGAAAGGAGGACAGTCAGACTATTCCCCTCTTTTATAAGGCGTGAATAGCTGGCGTTCTCATGAAAAATTCTATTTACATAAGAAGAAGTTTGAAAGTAATTATAAAAAGAGAAGAAAATAAACTACCGAACATTTATTTAGCCACTGTTTTAAAAAACTTGGAAAATTTAGGATTTACTTTTTCCGAGCCTTTAATAGAAGAGTTGCAAACACTTTCGGTTGATGCATTCACATCGTTTTACAAAGAGTTGGTAAAACATTTAAAAGAAATGGTTGGAGCACATATTCAGTTTACTCCTATGTATCCAAACTTTCCGCAACAAATGATGGATTTAAGTGACGCTGATTTATACATTAATGCCATTATTCATTATGTGACGTTGCGCCTACCTGTATCAAAAGTAGAAGAACGACTCCCTCTTTTAGATAGAGTTGATTTGAAAGTTATTGACTTAGGAAGTGAAGAAGATTTCAATCAAATGATTTCTCAATTGATTAGTGCAAACAGCTCTATTTCCTCAACTGATAAGACGGATGTAGAATGCGCTATTACACACACTGAAGATGTTTCCTGTTTTCTACCTAATGTAATTCCTCATAAGGAAAATATGTCTTTTATAATTGGGGTTTTATTAATAAACAGAAAAATATCAGCCGATGCTGCTGCAAAGTATTTTAAAACAGCAACTGATGTTCTTCGCCTTGCAGTTGCTTTATCTGAAGGCGATGTGAGTTTAGCATCCTCCGTCCGATTCAAGAAGTTTAACCGAGCAGAAAGACGCTTCCTTTTAGGATTGTTAGAGCAATGCGGAAACATTACCGAAGATATGCTTCGATACAAAAAACGTTGGATTCGTTTAGGTGAAATTCTTCATCCAGCAGAATATCATACTCGTTTCCCAAAAACCCACCGAGCATTTGAGATTCTTCGCAACAACATTAAAGTTGAAACATTTAATGGAAAAATAGAAGCAGCTTTGTTGAATCGTGATATCATGACAGCAAAAAATCTTTTAAAAACTCGCCCGGGGGAATTTGCCAGACGCTTGGATCATTTAATCCGTTTATGTAGTGATAAGTCAACAGATGTTTTCAATATTCTCGAAGATTTTCTAAGTATAATAGGAAACGTTTCTACTCCTGTATTACTTCAACTCACAGCTCATTTTAAGCATCGAAATGATAAAAATGAATTTCGTACCTTTTTTCCAAAGGGAAATGCAGCAAAAGCTATAGGTATCGAAAATACACTTCCATTTATCTCAGAGGATATTTGTTTAATGATTGTAAAAATGTGTGAAGATACTTTAAAAAATCGCTTCGCAGAACTTCCAAGTCTCGGAAAAGTATTTTTGGATGAACAGTTAAAAAATCACTTAGTTCCCTTCTCTCAACGTTCAGCCAGCAAAGCGCTTCGCACATTATCTCGAGGAAGTAAAGTAGATTTGCCAGAAGGAGATACGATTCGTTTTTTCCTATGGTGGAAAGAAGGCTATGTGAATGGACAACATACAGGACGTGTTGACATTGATTTATCTGCTGCAATGTACGATGAAGATTGGCAATACAAAGAACATGTATCCTTCACGAACTTACGTTCAAAAAATTTCAAAGCCTACCATAGCGGAGATATTACTTCTGCACCAAAGGGGGCATCTGAATTCATTGATTTCGATATTCCGTCTGTGCTGAAATATGGTGCACGCTATGTAGTAATGACTTTGCTTTCTTACACAGACCAACCGTATAAAGATTTACCAGAATGCTTTACTGGTTGGATGGTTCGTCAATATCCTGGTTCAGGTGAAATATTTGAACCTTCTACTGTTCAAGATAAAGTGGATATTACTGCCGACACCCAAATCTCTATTCCAGTTATTTTAGACTTAAAGGAACGAAAATTGATTTGGACAGATTTGTCTCTTACGAGAGATCTAACTTATGATAATACCATCGAGGCTAATCAAAAAGGTATGATACTAGTTGGGAAGGCTTTAACTAATTTAGTTAAACCGAATTTATATGACTTGTTCCGATTACATATTGAAGCTAGAGGTGAACTCGTTCAAGACATCGAAGAAGCAGAAAGCATTTTTTCTTTGGATAAAGGGATTACTCCTTTCGATATTGAAAAAATAATATCTGATTTTATAGCTGACTCAAAAGGCTAACTACATTACAAACATTGATAATGCGTGGAAAATATCGATGTATAATGTCTATGTGAAACAGGACCTGATAGATGCATATCAGGTCCTGTTTTTTATTTAGTAGATACTAAATAGTCCGGTTAATCACTATTCATCTAAATACACTATACTAATAAAGTGAAATTTATTCGAAAGAAGTTCATTAGTTAATATGTATCTAATTAAGAAACAGTCATATACCAGCCCAAACATCTTTTCCATATCGCCCTTCATCTTGCACACGATCCAACCAATTTCTTGCTTCTTGTTCACTGACTTCATGAATTTCTTGATATGCTTGACAAAGGGTATCTTCTACATCCGGAGCCATTTTACTTCCATCACCACATATATAAAGATGAGCTCCATTATCTAATAACGAAATTAAATTGATTCTATCTTGTTTTATTAAATGCTGTACATATGTTTTTGGATGTCCCTCTAGACGAGAAAAAGCTGTGTGTAAAGAGATTAATCCATCTCTTTCATCATTTTCTAGTTCTGTACGATAAAGATAATCTTTTTCAGGATGACGACAACCAAAATATAGATGTGCTTCTCCTAAGTTAATACCTTTTTGCTTTTGAACACGACGCGCTTGCAAGAATCCACGGAATGGTGCAATTCCAGTACCTGGCCCAACCATAATAATTGGTGTTTCTGGATCTTTAGGTAATTCAAAGTTTGATTGTGGCGTTCGAATGAAACAGATAATCTCATCTTTATTATGACGCTGAGCTAAGTAATTAGAAGCGACTCCTTCATATGTCCCTTCCCCACTCCATGCAGGCGCATTAACAACACCGACCGTAATGCTCAGACGATTCTGTGCAACGAGTGGAGAGCTTGAAATAGAATAGTAACGCGGTTTGAGCGCAGGAAGAAGTTCTAAAAAGCGTTCAAATCGGATTTCACAAGCCTCATACTTTTCAAGAAGGTCCAACATTGAAATCCGTTTCTTTAGTATTTGTTCATGGTAAACTCCTTCTTCTAATAATGCTTCCAATTCTTTTTTATGAGGAGGACATGCTGTGAATGTTACCATTTCTCGTATTTGTGCTCGAGTGGCTGCTTCTTGAACTTCAACACTATAACTAAGAAGGTCCAATAAACTAACAGGACTGTCTAAAGGTATGTGATTTATACTTCGTCCACTTGCACTCAGTATAACTTGATCCTTCCCATTTAATCCAAAACGTTTTAAAATTCGGTTGATATTTTTCTCGCTATTAACTGGCAACACTCCAAGGTGGTCTCCTTCTTTATATGTAGCGCCTTCTGGCAAGGATACCTCGATATGTCGTGTACTTCTATCACTACTGGATGATTGGAGTTCACGATTTTCTAGTATAGATGCATAAACTGCTTCATATGTTCGTGCAAGAGGAGATCCTCCAAGACGACTGACAAATTGCAAACTCAAAGTACTGCGCTCTTTTTCCATATTTTTGTTGAGCTCCAATCCAAATGCCTTCATTGCATCAGACCACATACTTTGTTTCCATTGCTCAAGCTGTTCCTCGAAATCACCACTTGCATCTGCTTCTCCGCGTTTAGAAAATCTTGTTGCTCCTTTTTGAGCCATCTGCTCATCAATGTATCTTGGAATCCGTTGATAGGTACTAGCCCAATTATGATCTCCACAACCAAAAACTGCGTATTGAACACCTTTTAGCTCATCCGGTTTTAGTTCCTCCAACCATTGCACAAACTGCCCTGCATTACTTGGTGGTTTTCCATTATAAGAAGAAGTCACAATAAGTACCGCTCCTTCTTTTGGCAAACTTCCAATTCGATCGTTAAGAGCTACCACTTCCGTTTGAACCCCTTCTAAACTAGCTGTATCCGCTAATTCTCTTGCAATACCTTCTGCTACCCCTGTATCCGAGCCATACAGAACAAGAAGTGAAAGATTATCGGCCCCAATAATAGAAGGTGTCTTCTGAACGTGCTGCTTAATTTCATCGTTTTTCAGCTTGTCCTCTGTAGGTGCAAGAGCAGTAGGATGGCTAATAGTTTGTTTTCGGGGTAGAATCCTAATCTTAAAATCACCGGGCTTTAGCGTTAATGTTTGTTTTACTTCCAGCTGATAGTTTTGATAATCGATTAATTCAAAATGTTGAAGAAGCATTCCCATTACAAGAGTGGCTTCATGAAGTGCAAATTGCATACCGATACATGCTCTCTGGCCATTTCCAAATGGCTTATAAGCATGATTAGGAACCTTATCCAGCTCTTCAAATCGTTCAGGTTGGAATTCTTCCACATTGTCTCCCCATGCATCTTTATCCCTATGTAGCTGTGGAATAAGAACAGAAATACGATCTTCTCCTTTCTTAATTGGGTATTTCCCGCCAATCACTGTATCTTCTTTTGCATAGAGACTGAATGCTGGAGCGGTAGGCCATAGACGCAGTGATTCATTTAAAATCATCCGTATATACTTCAGTTTCATAACTTGTTGGTATGTTGGAGTCGAATCTGTCAAAACACGGTCTACTTCTTCATAGGCTTTTTTCAATTTATCCGGATTCTTTAATAAAAAGTAAATTGCAAAAGATAACAATCCACTTGTTGTCTCATGCCCAGCTATTAAAAAAGTGATAATTTGGAAACGAATGTTTTCATCATCTAATTTTTCACCAGTTTCCGGATCTGGCACATTTAACATACGGGAAAGTAAATCATTTTCTTCCTGATTTCCACTACTTTTACGTTCAGCAATAATATTATCTACTAAAGAAAACATAGATTGGATATCATGCTGAAATTGACGTTTCGTTCTCCACATAAGTTTGTCTTCTATATCCAGCCGCTGCAATTGGTGCATCGCCTCATCTAGAGCACGGGTCATGCTAGTAATAAAAGGATGAGGTGTCTCACGATAAAAGCTATTAAATCGGTAATTAAAACCACATAGACCAATTGTATCTAACGTAAGGCGAGTCATATCCTCTGGAACATCTACGTTTTCATTCGGATTAAGCCGTGCCCATTTTTGAACGAGTTGTACAGCAATATCAACCATCATAGCATGGTAATCTTTCATTGCCCGTTGGCTAAATGTAGGCATCAAAATATTATGAGCTTTTTTCCAGTTAGGCTCGTGAGTCTCGCTTGTAAATAATCCGTCTCCAGCAAAGGCGCGAACTTTTGCTAAAGCACCCTCTATACTTTTATCGAACCGTGTTTCGTCACAGACTTCTGCTACCAGTTCATGTCCGGAAACGACAATAATGGTATCACTTAAAGTTTGAATTTGAAAAATGGGACCATACTCTTCCGCTATCTTGATAAAGGATAGGGTCGGTTTATCTTTATCGATTAATGGGAGATTACCCAGCGGTCCATATGTTTTCGGCTGAGGAATGGCAGATACTTTTTTTTCCATTTAAAACACCCTTTCAAAAAAGCATGAAATAACATATCCCATTTAATAAAGAGGAAATAGCAACTAATCGCCTGGGATAAAGATATGTAATTGATTACCTTATTTTATCTTTTCCCTAACTATTCATGATTATGATATTACGTATAAGCTTGGCAATTAGATTTCTAACTTGTAGAAAAATACTAAATTAAAATGAAGCGAATAAATATAGTTGGAGCCTTTTAATGTTGGTGTTAAAAGATAATCTAAACTTGTAATGTTTATGAGAAATTGCAAACGGATCTCATCTCTTGTATTTGTTTATAAAAACGATTATTTTGATTCATTTTCTTCTAAAACACCCCAAAAATAGAGAAGTTGACGAGCTTAAGATTGTAGTATTCGAAAAATCAGTAGTTTAGTTAAACCAATACGATAAGCAAGTATACCGTGTTACTAATGAAAGAGGACCTGATATGAACATCAGGTCCTCTTTTACTATATAATTATTTCCCTGCTTCTTTTAGTTCTTTTCCAGCTTTAAATACCGGCGCCTTAGCAGCAAAAAACTTGTAGGAATCATTATCAAGCGTTTTATTTTTCTCTACCGATTTAGCTTCTCGACAGCTTCCGCACTTGTATCTACACGTTTAACGAAAAAAACTAATAGTAGTGCAACAACATTCATGCCAAGCGCTACATAAAACGAATATTGAATTCCAGATAATAAAGCCTTCTGAGTTACTATTGCCTTCGTAGTTTCTGTAAAGGTTGTTGGATCTATATGAGACATTAAACTTTCAGCTTTTGTTTTTGTTACAGAGTTCATAATCGTAACAAGAATAGCAGTACCAATCGAACCAGACACTTGTTGAGCTGTATTATTAACAGCTGTACCGTGCGGATTTAAGCGAGTTGGCAATTGATTAAGACCATTTGTCATAAGTGGCATCATAACCATCGCCATCCCAAACATCCGCAGTGTGTAGATAAGAATAATATGTGTGTGACTAGAGTCAATTTGCAGACTTGCCAACATATACGTTGAAACAGCTGTAATGGAAAGCCCCACTATGCCAAGAATCCGAGGACCATATTTATCAAATAGTTTACCTGTAATTGGTGACATAATCCCCATTATTACCGCACCTGGAAGCATCATCAGCCCAGAGCTCAGCGGCGAAATACCACGGACGTTTTGTACATAAGCTGGTGTTAAAATCATACCCGAAAACATGGCCACCGCGTTGACAATTGCAATTACAGACGCAAGTGCAAACATTGGGTACTTGTAAACACGTAAATCCAATAACGGCTCATCCATTTTTAATTGACGAATAATGAAAGCAATTAGGGCAATAGCGCCTATGATTAAGGTTGTTAAGACAACTTTATTCGTCCAGCCATCGGAGCTTGCAGAACTGAATCCATATAACAAACCGCCAAAACCGACAGAAGATAATAGTAATGAGAGATAATCAAGTTTTGCATTTTTGTTTTGTTTCATGACATTCTCAGATTTCCAAATCCCTAACAGTAAGCTAATGATTGCTAACGGTAAAATCATTTCAAAAAGCAAACGCCAGTCATAATACTCTACAATATAACCTGATAGTGTCGGCCCAATTGCTGGAGCTGTAATCATAACTAGTCCAAAAATCCCCATTGCTGTTCCCCTTTTTTCTCTCGGAAAGCTTACTAGCATAATATTCATTAACAAAGGTCCCATAACTGAAGAGCCTGCCGCTTGAACCATCCGACCAGTAAGTAATAAACCAAAGTTAGGTGCTACAGCCGCTAAGGCAGTACCAAGAATAAAAATCACCATAGATGTAATAAATAGGCTCCTATTCGAGAAACGCGTTATTAAAAATGCTGAGGCCGGAATTAATATACCACTTACAAGCATATACCCTGTAGAAAGCCACTGGATCGTTGAATAATCTTGAATGTTTAAATCTTTCATTATTGATGGCAAGGCTACATTTAAAAGGGAGTTATTTAGAAATGAAACAAATGCCCCAATAAAAAGGATTACAAGCATTACATATGGTGGTTTTCTTTTATGTAATGTTTCACTCATATATTTAATTGCCCCTTCATTATAAATTTCATTGATTCGTTTAAATCGTTTACATATTTGCACAAGAAAATATTACCCTTGCAGTATTTTGCCAAACTCTTCGAATGGATATTCTCTTTTTAGCAATTCCACTTGCTCAACATACCATTTTAAAATCTTTTTGTTGATTAAACCTTTATAAAAATGTTTGTTAACGGAATTTAAATTAGGCTGAAATACACAAAATAAGCAACTGAAAATCCCCTTCTAAAATAAAGTGAAGCTTTAAATCAATGGGAATTTTACAGGCAGCGAGAAAAACCAAAAAGACCACGCACCCATTCCTTTAAATACAGGCTTGTAGATCTAGTTATGTAACCATCCATAAAAAGGAATATTACATAGGCTAAGTCTAACATTACATTTTTAAAGTGAGGAGAATAAGCGTATGGACCAATATTGGTATTTGAATTCACAGGGAAATGGGCAACAATATAATAACCAAATTTCATTATATTCACAGTCCGAAATAACTACATCTGAGGTAATGAATGATTTGAAGATTCCTGAAAATTGGAGTTACCGAGTCTATCCAGTTAGTTGGGATTCATCAGCCAATTATACGGGGTTCAATCCCCGCCCCCCTCTCTTCTCTTGGGGGCAGCCAATTAATTATGGAGGGATAATGCCCCAAGGTCATCCTGCTAATTGGACTCCATTACCAAGTCATGCAGGTTTTAATTTTCAAAAACCTCCCTTCCCCTGGGCGCAACCATTCAATCATACAGGGATGTTCGCACAAGGTCATCTTGCAGCTTTACTATCGCCGCCAGCCAAGCCTTTTCATTTCAATACCAATAACTCGGGTGTTTTTGGAAACCCTCCAGGATGGGGTGGTCCGTGGGCCCCAATGGGATGGGGAAATAACGGAGGTAACGGTCAGCTAGGAATGCTTGGAAACTTACTTACAGCAGGAAAAGGCACCATGAGTGGAATAGGAATGATCAGTAGTCTAATCGGGATGGGGAAGTTCTTCTTTTAGTTAATTAGAACAGGAGAATGTGGCTGTAGCTTTAATCAGCCACATTTAAGGACAGTAATCTCCCACCTAACTTCCTAGCATAGCATTCGCGGAAATTTTAGGTGGATATGTATTGTTACAAGTTACTGTTTTACTTTGAGTGCTCCTTTACTTTCTTATCAAGTGCCTTACTATAAGCATCTTTGTTTTCCTGTGATAACTCATAAATTGCTTTTTTCCAATGCTCTCCGTCTACACCTGATAAAAATTCAGTACCTTTCATTGTAGCTTCTTGAATCTTCTGTTTATCTTCTTTACCAGCATCCTTAATTAACTTCGTTGCTTTTCTTGCCTCTGTTACCCCTTCTTGTATGGATTTGTGAATGTCTTTGTATGTATCAGGTACTTTTATGTGTTCCATATTGTCTAAAATTTTATCTATCTCGTTTGATGTTTTTAAAACAGCTTTTGCTTTTTCTTTGTCCTTTAAGGATTCTCCTAAGTTTAGTAACAGTTCATCCTTCTTAAATTGGAACTCTACCACTTGCTCACATATGTAGTACGGATACTGTTGTTCAGAAATTACTGTTTTCGTTATTGCTTTACTAGTTTGCTCAGTCTTATGAGTAGAATCTTTATCTCCTACCTCGCATCCGACTAACAGCATAAATGGAACTGCTAACGTTACTAGTTTCTTTGCTCTCATTATGTATTCTCCTTGTAGAAAGTATTGTAAGTAATTAACATATCAAACTATAACATACATTACATTATGGTTCACTTCCATTACGCTTTTAAAATATAAAATACGAATACACCCCATAAGCCACAAATAAGATTAATAGAATAGAAATGCCGAGTACCGTATATATAATCCATTTTAAATTTGAGTTCATATAATCCTCCCACCTCTCGACAATTCCAGTATATAACAAAAAAGCATTGGATACCCAATGCTTTTTACACTTACGCAAATAAAGAAGTATTCGCATATAAAGCTGGTGAACCACCTGAATGTACGAATAAAATATTGTCTTCCTTATTAAATTTATCTTTTCTAATTAAGTCGATTAATCCCGCTACTGCCTTACCTGTATACACTGGATCAAGTAAAATACCTTCTGTTTTCGCAAGTAACTGAACTGCCTCTACCATTTCCGGCGTTGGTAACGCATAGCCTGGTCCTACATATTCATCAAAGCACGTAACAGCGTCGCGCGAGATAAAGTTTGGAATACCAACATGTGCTGAAGTTTCATCTACAAGTTTTGCTACTTTCTCTTCTTGCTCAGCTTTTCCTCTACTTACGTTAATCCCGATTACAGGAATATGGCTTTGTGTTCCAGAAAAACCAGTAACTAAACCAGCATGCATACCGCCGCTACCACTTACACAAACAACTGAACTGAAATCAATTCCTTGCTCAAATGATTGCGCCATAATTTCTTGCGCACAAGCAACGTATCCCATAGCGCCCGTAGGGTTTGATCCACCAACTGGAATTACATATGGTGTATTCCCTTTTTCACTTACTTCTTTTGCTACTTTATGCATTTCTTCCATCAGGTCTGCTCCGTTCGGTACAACAATTACATTTTCAGCACCTAATAAGTGATATAAGAAATAGTTTCCGTTAAAGTCTCTCTTCTCTTCTGGCTCAAGCCCTTCCTCTAATACAAGGATACATTTCATTTTTTCTTTTACCGCAGCTGCCAGTGTCAGGCGGCAATGATTTGACTGAATACCACCAGCTGTAATTAACGTATCTGCACCATTTTCCTGTGCATCCGCAACTAAAAATTCTAACTTTCTCGTCTTATTGCCACCAGCTGTTAAACCAAGTAAATCATCTCGTTTAAAATAAATAGTTGGGCCACCAAGTGCTTCAGAAAAGTTGTTTAACTTTTCAATTGGTGTATATGATTCTGTATATTTTTTTCTCGGGAATTTAGCTAAATTCATTGTAACGCTCCTTTTGTACTTCTTTCACAATATATGTAACGTTACTATTATTACACGTAAAAATGGTGAAGTCACCTTTCTCGGTTAAAAATGTATTAAAATTCGGTACATGAAATTTATATCGGCGGTTTTTCAAATATATCAGCGATTTTCAATTTATATCGGCGATTTTCAAAATATATCAGCGATTCTCAATTTATATCGGCGATTTCTCAAATATATCGACTTACCGACAAAAAGTGACAAAATAAAAAGAGCCCACACATTCAAATGCAGACTCCCTCTAATCACTTATTTACCGAAAAACGAAGTAACTGTGTTAATCCCGGCTCTAAATTCATTTCACCTTTATGGCGTACGTATACGACTTTATCCCCATCAAATTTCGGAGGGTTTGCTTTACTATACGTATGCCACTCATTCGTTCCTTCTATAGAATACTCCATATATTCAGTTGCACCGACAATTATATTTTCACTATCATCTGCCGTTACATTTGGTGCCATCTGCGCAATTTTTGAATCACTAATTAATAACTTCTTTATATCCTTATCACGTTTGTAATCGTAAGCTGTCACAATTACATCGTTACCATATGCTTTCACTTGTAACCCTTGTTTAAATGAATAGCCATCTGGAGCAGTTTTCTCTCCTCCATTTGGTCCTGCTGACATCCAGCCTGTTTCAATCCCGCCCGTATTTACAACAGTGAAACCTTTTTCATCTCCGCCTTTAATTTTCTTTTTACCAGCCCAGTCAGGTAAGTTTAAATCCCAATGCGTATGGCTCGTGAAGAAAACAACCTGCGGATAGTCTTTTAATATATCGTACAATTTATCCACGTTTAAATAATCTTGTAAATACGGCGATTGTCTTGATCCCGATACCGTATCAGGTAAAACGTGATGAGAGAAAATAAAGATTGGCTTATTTTTATCTTTTTGACTATACTCTTCTAAATTTTGTTTTAACCAACCTAATTGCTCATCACTCATATATACTTCGTCCCACATTTTTGAATCGTGGTATTTCATATATTTTTCAGTTCCTAAAAATAAAAGTGGATAGCCATCTAATTCTTTTTTATGATATACCTTTTCTTGTCCACTAAATTGTAAGTAGCGACCAAATAGTGTTTCTTCCGTTACACCATTTGGCCATGTACTTTGAGAGAGTTTCCCATCCGCTGTCCATTTACCAGCATAAAACTCATGATTCCCAACAGTAGACCATACATTTTCCGGATGCTTATTTTTATTTAACACACGCTTTACATCATCATATTGTGACTGTTGTCCAGTCGGCGTTATATCCCCATTCATAATAAGCGCTCTAGAAAGTGGCGTTACTTTATTCATATCTTTTAATACGTGATCAAAATCTCCTAAATCACCTTGAATGTCACTAATAACATTAAAAGTTGTAGCTGATTTTCGAACTTGCTCTTTCCCTTCCGCATGTGCTGAAAATGTAGGTAATAATGCCGCCATAACTGCTAACGAAGCAACTGTCTTTTTCATACAAATTCTCCCCCTAATAATAGAATGTACAAACTGACATATTCTGCTTTCTCTTAGGTGCTTGTCCAATTCACATTATAGGGGGAGATTGTAAAGATTAATGGAATAAAAAATTAAGTGTTTTTTAAGAGATTTTGTCTTTTTTCACACTCCACAATTAGCAATTCGCGCCAATATAGCTTTCTAGTCTTTAACATTACATAAATGTAAATGAATATGATGAATCTCTTAGTTTAATATGTTGTCTTTTTAATCTCTGTTATATAACCGCCACAAAATATGCTATCTTTTCAAGTTCTCTTTCTTTAATAAACGTTACTCCTCTTTTAATTAGCCTTAAAATTGTAAAGTGGCTTAATAATATGTTTAATATCAATTGTTTCTTTTGTATTCTCAATAATTTCATCCATTGGCTTATATACCATTGGTGCTTCATCTAAAGTACTTTCTGCAACAGATGTAGTCCAAACCTCTGTCATTGTATTTTGAAAATCCTCTAAGTTAAGTACTTCTTTCGCCTTCTTACGGCTCATAATACGCCCTGCTCCATGAGGGCCAGAAAAGTTCCAATCTGGATTTCCTTTACCAAATGCAATGATTGAACCATCTCTCATATTGATTGGAATGATTACTCGTTCATCTTTCTGAGCTGAAATAGCACCTTTTCTTAGAATCATATTGTCCATATCGATGTAGTTATGGATTGTAGTGAATTGATCTGTTACTTTCCAATCCATTTTAGTGACGATTTCATCAATCATTGCTTTACGATTTAACTCCGCATATTTTTGTGCAATTTTCATATCATTCATGTAATCTTTAAATCCTTGTCCTTCTAAATAAGCTAATTCTTTACGAATCACCGGTTTCTTAATTTCACGTAAAGCTTCATGTATTTCTCGTTGTCTGCCTTCTTTCGTTAAACGCTCAATCATTTCTTCTTTAATAGATTTAACGTTTATAAGTTGCTCGTAAGCAAAGTTTTGATAATACTCTGCTACTTGTTTCCCTAAATTACGCGAACCACTATGAATAACAATGTATACATTTCCTTCATCATCCTCATTCAGTTCGACAAAATGATTGCCCCCGCCAAGTGTACCAATACTTTTTTGAGCACGTTGCAATGTAAACGGGGCTCTTACACTATCAAAATCAATCATTTTTGAAAATCTATGTTCCTTATCTCGAATACGAAAACCACTTGGGACAAATTTACGTATCGTTTCGTCTAAGTAATCGAAGTTGATTTCCTCTTTTTTCTTATTAATTATAACAACCTCCATGCCACAACCAATATCGTACTTACCTCCCAGTTTCCTGAAAGTGTGGACTATACCTTCTCTACAGTCATCGAGATATGCAGTCTCTACTGTAGGCTCACCGTATTAATTATTCCTCTTCAACTCAAAATGGATGAGGAATAATTCTGTACCTTAGTCTGCTAACATGGTACAAGTCTCTGAACCATTCGATTATGTCACCATAACCACTGGCTGCTGATTGCCCTCGTCTTTTATCGTTAGGGTTCCCAGTCAATTGAGTGAGTAGTTTAAAGTCTGAGCCGATTAGTTAACCCCGACTAAATTAGGAACAATCTTATCTTGAATTGTCATTGTTGTCCCAATCGTGCAACCTGCACCCGCATGTGTATCTGGCATAATACGAATCTTGCTATCCTTTACGAATTCTTGGTTACAAAGATCAATAATTTGACCTGCTGCCGTTTCTTCTACATTCGTAGTATATACTTTCGCTTCATTGTATTTTCCTCGTAATTTCAACATCTTCTATTTCCCCTTTCCTTTAGTTTCTACAAAACATTAATTTATACATATTATATATTTATAATTATATTTTCCACCACTACAGCTCATTTCCTTTTTTATAAAAAAAGACACAGAGATTCCTCCCCATGCCTACTAATTTCCTACCTTTTCACCGCATGCACATAATGCACTGTCTCAAAAGCTTTCAAATAATCGTTTCGTCCTTCAAAATATAATTTATTTATGTCTTCTGGCGATAAATGTTCATAAATGAGTAAGCCCGCCTTCTCTAACAGTGCTTCCATTTCGGCATAAGAAAAACATGATTTCATCGGTTCTCCGCCTACCGCAGCCATTTTTACCATGTTTTCAACTCGATTGGACAGTCCCTTTTCCGTAAACAAGTTTTCATCGGGATAATCGAAAACGATAGAACTTCCTTCTGGAACCATCTCAAATAAACATTCTATTAAACTAGAAAGTTCCTCTTTCGTTAAATAGTACGTTACACCTAATAGACTAAAGAACGTCTTTTTATTTTCAAATCCTTCATTCCGTAACTGCTCATAGAAAAATCCTTTCGTGAAATCCATCGAAACAAAATGAAGGTTATTTGGAACTTCAAGTTCTACTTCTTTTATTCTTTCCTTCTTAAACGCCTGCGTAGAAGGATGATCCACTTCAAATATTTCTATTTTATTCTCTAACTCTCGGTTTCTAAAACTGAACGTATCTAAGCCTGCACCGAGTATGACGTATTGTTTCGCTCCTAATGTAATTTCATGTAGTAATACTCTTTCACAATATGCGGCACGTGCTAAAGGTGTTGGTGATAACTGAACTTGTGTAATCCATTTTAATATTTCTTTTGGATTGTCTTGAAACTGCTCTGCAATGTCTGTATTGAAAAAGTGAATCCCTTGAACCATGTTCGTTTCAATATTGTTACGTTCTTTTTGTGAAATGAAATCTTTAGCTACATAATCATTAAAGATTTTAGGACTATCAAATTCACTATGATACGCCCTTCCGAATGCTGATACTAACGACGTTACACTTGCTTCACCTTGTTTCACGCACATACACTCTCCTTCATTTTCACAACAAAAATAGGGTTCCCCTGGCCAGGAGAACCCTATTATACACCTTATTTTTATATTGGTAAATTATATCATAAATAAGTTTTTTTGTCAAGTTTTCAGCCTACTAACGCTCCAATAATTTGTGTAATCTCTAGCAGGAAGATTTCAATCTACACCGAATATTCCAGTTCATAACAATACAAATGGAGGGCGTCATGAAAAGATTAGTCTTCATTACAGTTGGAAAAACACACAGTGGAAAAACTACATTTGCAAGAGCATTAGAAAAAGAGTTACCCCACTCTTTCGTTATGGATCAAGATAATCAAGCTGAATTTATTAACACGCATTACGAAAAATTACAGCCGGCTAAAGGCCCTAATACATTTAAGCACGGTCTTTCAAAATTCATTGTTGATTATGCGAAAGAACATTCAAATTTACACCTTATTATTAGTCACTCCAATCGCAGTAAAAATGGAAGGTTATATTTACTAAACGAATTATTTCCACAGAATGAATATGTACGCATACTCGTTCATTTTGACATTCCAGATGATGTACTTTACGAAAGAGTGGCTCGAAGCACGCGAAGTACCAATATTTTTAGAGGTGGATATTCTAGTTTCAAAGAAGTATTTGATCGACAACAAACTGAATCACTTCACGATGATGTGGTAGATCCTATAGAAAATGAGGCTGATTATTTGTTTGTTATTTGCAATAATAAAGATATAAGCTTTACTATTGAAGAAATTGTTCATCTAGCTAAAGATTTATCCCCTACTCCAAAATAAGAGATTATAAAAATTACATAATCATAGATTATTATGCAAATACTTCCTCTAGACGGCGCAGATGGTATATAATGATGGAAGAATCTACTTCTATATGCTCATTTTTACACAAAACAGTTCATGCATATGAAAGAAAAGAGGTACAAAAATATGAAAACAAAAAAAACAATTGCTGCGTCTACACTAGCTTTAGCAATGATTGCTGGCGCGAACTCTGCTCATGCGGAAGTAAATGATGCTACTCCTCAGCAAAGTACGGGAGATCGATTAGCTGAAATTAAGCAACATAAGCAAGAGTTAGATGCAAAATTGCAGCAACACAAAGAAAACGTGGATCAAACATTAAATGAACTTAACAAGGTTAAGGAAAATGTTGATACGAAGGTGAATGAACTACATGAACGTAAACAAGTTGCTGATGAAAAAATTAACGAAGTTAAACAGCATAAACAAGAACTAGATGCAAAACTGCAGCAAGACAAACAAATCGCCGAAGATAAAATCGCTGAAATTAAAGAGCATAAAAAACAAGTAGAAGATAAAGTTGCTGAAGTAAAAGAACATAAGCAAAATATCGATAACAAAGTGGATGAGATTAAAGAACATAAACAAACTGTCGATGAAAAAGTGAATGAAATGAAGCAACATAAAGAGAACATTGATCAAAAGGTTAATGAACTTAAGGAAGTTAAAAAACAAGTAGATGAAAAATTAGCTGAGTTAAAGAAAGCGAAACAAACTGCTGAGGACAAACTCGCTGAACTAAAAGAAAACAAGCCGAATACTGGTAACACGTTAGAGGAACTTAAGAAAATTAAAGGCAATTTAGACAGTCTTTCCGCTAACTTAGAATTAGCTAAACAAGATGTAAAAAATAAACTAGCTGTTTTACAAGAAGCTAGACAAGATTTAATTAATAAAATTAACGAAATTAAACAATCGAAACAAACTGTTTCAGATGATTTATCAAAGAAAAAACAAGACTTAGATATTAAAATCAACGACTTTAAGCATACTGAGAAAAAAATTGACGACAAATTAGCTGAGTTACATACAACGAAGCAAAATGTTGATAACAAGATTAATGAAGTATCACAGTCTAAACAAACGCAAGAAGATAATGGTACTAAAAACAATAACGCTAAAGAACTTCCTAACGCTGGTAGCGAGCAATCAAACAATATGGCTCTAGGAATGCTATCTGTATTAGGCGGTGTTTTATTACTTACTCGTAATAAAATTAAAACGTTATTCTCTAAATAAGTCCATAAAAAAAGGAAAACCGCACATACATGTACGGTTTTCCTTTTTTTATATTAACTGTCCATCTCGAAGCGTCAATATACGATCACATACATCAAGCATTCTTTCATCATGTGTAATCATAATTGCTGCTTTTTGGCTCTCTTTCACTTCACGTTTCATCATTTCAACAACTTCACGTGCGCGTTTTGAGTCTAAGCTTGCCGTTGGCTCATCCGCTAATATTAAATCTGGGTTGTTCATGAACGCACGAGCGATTGCTACCCTTTGTTTTTCCCCGCCAGATAGTTGATTTGGATAATGATTCTTTCTTTCTCCTAATCCAAATGCCGCTAATAAATGATCTGCACGCTTTTCGGATTCTTGTTTACTTTCTTTTTTTAGCTTTGCAATGTAAAGTAACTGTTCTTTCACATTTAAATATGGAACAAGGTTTGCAAACTGGAAAATGAAGCCGATTTTTTTCAAACGAATGTCTGTCATTTCCTTTTCTGATAACTGTGTAATATTTTGCTCACGAATGTAAATATCCCCTTTTGATGGTGATAATAATGCACCCGCGATTGATAATAACGTACTTTTCCCTGATCCAGAAGGACCGACGATTCCGATAAATTCTCCGGCTTTCACATCAAGCGATATCGGATGAAGGGCTGTTACTTCCGTATTCCCTTCTCCGTACACTTTACTTACTTTGTCTAATTTTAATAATGAAGTCATTACATCCCGCCTCCAATTGCTTCTAATGCATCAACTTTTAATACTTGGTATAACGAAATAAGTGTTCCTAAAATACTAATTACGATAAAGATTGCTGCATATTGCGCAATCATCGGTGTTGTTAATAAGAACGGCATACCTGCTGGTAAAATTTGTTCTAACCCTTGTACAAGAACGATACTGATTACCATCGCAACGACTGATAAGAATAACGCCTGCACGACTAAGCTATTTGCTAAATACGAGTTCTTTGTACCGATTGCTTTTAATACACCTAATTGCTGTGTTTTTTGCAGTGTAATAACGTAGAAGAATACACCGATTAGTAATGCAGCGATAACAAGTAAGAACGCAATGATCATCGTTAATGTTCCTTGTTCTTCTTTAAATCCTGGAATACTTTGTAGCACTTCTTTTTTGTCAATTACGTGTGCATTTTTAATCTCTTTATCTGTGTTAAGTGCAATTGCACTATAATCTTTTTGGTTTGGTTGTGAAATAGCACCCCATACGTCTTCATTTACATAAACGACTGGTGTATGGCTAAACATTTGATCTTTCGTAAATCCGACGATTGTAAATTCTTTCTTTGAAACAGGATCGATAATTGTATCCCCAATATCGATTCCTTTTTCTTTAATTGATTCATCAGCAACCATTTCGTTATTTGCTGTACCTAATTTCTCCCCTTTTACAATGTTCGGTTCTAAAAATGAATCCCGTTCACTTGAGAAAATAGCGATATCAACCTTTTTCGAACTATCTTTCTTTTCATATGTTGAAACTTTCACACGAAACGGAACGGCTTCTTTCTCGCCTACTTGATTTACTACGTTATCTACATCGTCTTTCTTAATTTGTGAACGAAGTAATTTATTTTCCGCATCATCTGCTAAAACGAACTTATTCGCCTCCATATTTTGAATCGATGAAGCATTATCATATGATAGTCCATTTGCTAATCCTGAAATAACAAGAACTAAAAATGATAATAACACCATAATCAGTCCGATTAATCCGTATCTTAATTTTGATTGTTTCAATTCACGCAGAGCTAAAAACATTTCGCTCGCTCCTTCCTCTTTCTTTCTATGCACTAATCATAAAAAAGAAATATGAACGGAATATGAACAGAAGATTACAGAGAGTAAGATTTAATTTTCAGAAAGTATTGAAAATAAATAGAATCCTTGATACAATTCAGTCAAATAATATTGACCGAGTAATTTAATTCAAGGAGTTGATCATGTTGAAGCCCGTATTAACACTAACTACTTATAGCCAACTAAAAGCATTAAGCGATCCATTACGTGCCGAAATGATGATACGTCTATGCGAACGTCCTTATACTGGACAATTACTATCTGAGAAATTCGGCATTTCAAGGGCGAAAATTCATTATCATTTAAAAGAATTAGAAAAGAATGAGCTTATAGAGATCGTTTATACAGAAGAAAAGAATGGGATTGTTCAAAAGTTTTATCAATCTGTCGCTAAAGGCTTCACCCCTGCCGCAGATCTATTACCTCATTTAGAAATATTAAGCGAATCAGGTCGCCAAATCTTTTTACAAATGATAGAAAGAACGAAAAGCCAAATTCTCGCTGCACCAGAAGAAGCTTTTACATTACAAAATGCAAGTGAAGATCCAGCTAAGTGGAATTACGTTTCATCCTGCTGGGAATTTGATGCTACGCCAGAACAATTTCAAGTGTGGGTGAAAAAGTTTTATGAATTAATGGCTGAATTAAACGAAATCACAAAAGGTGCAGATAAAGATCCGAATAGCAAACCTTATTATATTTCTACTACTGCACTTCAAATCGCTGAGAGAACAATGCAGCAATTTATTAAAAAAGAAGAAAAATCGTAATACGATTTTTTTTACCGAGACGGTCAATTTTATTTTACCGAATAAAATTATTATAAAGGAGTAGATAAAGTGGACATATTAAAAAACCGAAATTTCCTCTTATTATTTTTAGGGAGAATTTTTACAAACATAGGAGATAGCTTGTATTATGTAGCAGCAATGTGGCTCGTATACAAATTAAGTGGTAATCCTTTTTATTCTGGATTGGCTGGTTTCCTTACGTTATTACCTTCTGCATTACAATTTCTTACTGGTCCATTCGTCGATAGATGGTCAATAAAAAACACCCTCGTCATCACACAAGTTTTGCAATGCATTCTTATTTTAATCATTCCTATTACACACTACTTCGACCTATTAACAGTCCAACTACTACTCATCATCATGCCAATCGTAGCCTTTATCGAACAATTCGCCTATCCCGCACAATCGAAAGCTTTACCACTTCTACTGCATAAAACACAATTATTAAAAGGAAACTCACTCTTTTCATTTGCATATCAAGGCATTGATTTAATTTGTACGACTCTTTCTGGAATATTAGTAGCACTATTTGGCGCAATTACTTTATATGTGATCGACTCCTTTACATTCGCGATTACTGCCCTTTTGTTCTTTTCATTAAAAATGCCAAAACAAACTGAAGCAGACACAACACTTTCAACAAAGCAATATTTCTCTGATTTAAAAGAAGGCTTTTCAATCGTCTTTCGTTCATTGATGGGTGTCTTCTTAATCGGTTCCATTGTCGCTAATTTTTCAATCGGTATGACGATGGCAATACTCCCTTCTTTCGCTGATTCTTTAGGCGGTGTGAAATTATATGGTTTCTTTTTAGCCGCTATATCCGCTGGTTGTTTAATTGGAGCACTATTCAGTTCATGGGTTGGTAAATATAATGTTGGCCGTGTCTCCATTATTAGCTTTGCAACTGGCGCTTTCTTTTGGTTTCTCTCTACGGTTGTACCGTTTCAATGGTTATCCATTTTTTTATTCGGCTTAGCTTGGATACCAATTGGTGCGACCAACATATTATTTGCAACTATTGGTCAAATTGTAATTCCAAACCAATATCTTGGACGCATCAATTCAGTCACACGGAGTATGGGCACAATTGCTATGCCGCTTGGCTCTTTAATTGGCGGATACACTGCGAATGTATATAGTAGCCAACTCATTTTCGCGCTTGCTAGTATTGGGATTTTATTCATTTCCCTCGTATGGCTACTTCATCCGAAATTACGGGCTTTGCCGAAAGCAGATGAAATTACAGCGGATACTTTTGAGCTTCAGTTTAAGGAAGAACGGGTGAAAGATACTGCTTTGTAACAGAAATACAGTACGTGAAATTTATATCAGCGATTTTTCAAATATATCAGCGCAAATAGAATTATATCGGCGATTTTCAAAATATATCGGCGCAACTCAAATTATATCAGCGATTTTCCGATTATATCGACTTACCGACATAAAACGACAAAAAAAGAGGCCGTTCCGAAACAGCCTCTTTCTTTCCATCTATTTCGGAAGCTCCACCCGAACGGTCGTTCCTTCCCCCTTCGTACTATACACCGAAACGTTTCCATGATGCAGTTCAACAATCTTCTGCACAATCGACAACCCTAAACCGCTACCTTCTACGTTTCTCGTCCTTGCTGTATCTACTTTGTAAAAACGGTCAAAAATACGATCCATTTCTTCTTTTTCCATACCGATTCCGTTGTCTGATATAGAAATAATGACACTAGACTCTAACTCTTCGACGAAAAACTCAATCGTTCCACCATCGTTTGAAAACTTAATGCTATTCGTAAAAATGTTACTCCATACTTGATGAAGTAAGTTTTCATCACCTTTTATAGTGATATCTGGCACATCAAATTCAACGGCGATATCTTTTTCCCGCCATTTCCACTCAAGCATAAAAATGACGTCTTTAATTTGCTTCTGCAGATTGAATTCTCTTATTTGTAGAACCTTCTCTTCTTTATCTAATGACGCAAGGGTAAGTAACTGTTTACATAAACTAGACATTCGCTTACTTTCGCCCTCAATAATTTGTAAATAATGATTTCTTTCTTCCTCACTCATCTTTTCTGTTTGCAACGTTTTTGAAAAACCTTGTATGGAAGAAAGTGGCGACTGAAATTCATGTGAAACGTTCGAAACGAATTCTTGTCTCATTTCATCTAGTTCTTTAAGACTCTTCGTCATCTTTTGGAAGCTTGTAGATAACGTTCCTATTTCATCTTTTCGTTTTACATCTAATTCAATTTCATATTCCCCACTCGCAATTTTTTGCGTAGCCTTCGTAAATTTACGGATTGGGCGAACGATGTAACCTGCTGCAATCGCTATAAAAATAATACTTAATAGTACGATAAACCCTAGTAATACCGCTAGAAAAATTCTCATCTCGCCGAATTGTTGTTGAACGTCAGGGCGAATGAATAAAGCGTACTGTTTATCACTGTGTTGTACTGGGACACCGACGCTATTAATTAATTCATTATCGAAAAACCCTGTAATAAAGAGGCGCGTTGGATATGTAGAAACACCATTAAACGTTTCTCCTTGCAATACTTTATGAACAGTAGCATCGCTAATAGACGTCTTACGAAACGCATTACCGATACGCTTTCCATTCTTTTGATCATCGACAATATAAATTTCATACCCTAACTTTGCAATAGAATGTAAGTACGCCTCTTGATTTTCTTCACTTTGCTTTTCATATAACGATTTAACTTCTTCAGCATACTTTAAAATCTTTTCACTGTTATACGGTTTTAACTTCACTTGATAATATACGTTCGTTAATAAAAAGCCGATAATACTACTAAGTAGCATAATGCCGACTGTCATAAATACAAATCTAGAATATAGTGATTTCATCTTATTTCAACTCCAACTTATACCCGAGGCCGCGCACTGTCGTAATTTGAAAATCATCCGTTCGTTTTGAGAAACGATCTCGCAGCCTTTTCACATGAACATCAACTGTTCGTTCATCTCCTTCAAAATCCATTCCCCATACTAATTCAATTAGCTCTTCTCGTGAAAATGTTCTTCCAGGATAACTAGCAAGTTGTGATAATAACTCAAATTCCTTTAAAGGAAGCAAAATTGTTTGACCGTTACACTTTACTTCTACACCTTTTCGATCAATTGTCGTTCCGTGCAACGTAATAATATCTGCACTCAGCATTTGATAACGTCGTAATAAAGCTTTCATACGGAAAATCACTTCCGCTGGTTCAAATGGTTTTACGATATAATCGTCCGTACCAGAAATGAATCCTTTTTCTTTATCAACTAACTGATCTTTCGCCGTTAATAAAATAACCGGTATATCATGATACTTCCGGATTTCTTCACATAACGTATAGCCATCAACGAACGGCATCATAATGTCTACGATCGCAAGATGAATATTTTCCTTCTCTAAAACGTCTTGCGCTACCTTTCCATCTTCTGCTTCAAAAACTTTAAACCCCTCTTTTTGTAAATGGTAATGCAACAACTCTCTAATATGCTTATCATCATCAGCTAATAAAATATGTATCATCTTCATTAAACCCTCTCTTGTTCATCCTTCTACATCCTTACCTTAAGAAACAATTGAATTTTTTGCAAGAAAAAGAATCTATTTTGAAAAAAGACTATTCAAAATAGATTCTCACGTTTTAGTATTAAAATTATTTTAATCAAAAACAATTTCTAAGCCTTCGAAATATCAACAAATCCTTCTCCGAACACATCACGAACATCGTGTATAGCGATGAACGCCGCCGGATCCGTAGTTTGAACAATCCGTTTTAGCTTCACTACTTCTTGCTTATTAATAACAACATAAAGAATATCCTTCGGCGTTTTCGTGTAATAGCCATGACCTGAATACACGGTAACCCCTCTCCCCATTAAGGTTGTCACCTTCCCGGCAATTTCATCTGGATTATCAGAAATAATCGTAATAGCCTTCTTCGGATTTAACCCTTCAATTACAAATTCCATCACTTTCGTTGCTACATATAGCATAATAATTGTTATCATCAGTTTTTCTGCACCAATGATGAAATAAGATGAAAACGCAACGATTAAATCGAAGAACAGTAGACCGTAGCTAATACTCCAGCCTAAATACTTATGCGTCATTCTTGCTAAAATCGTAGTACCTGCTGTCGTTCCACCAACGCGAATGATAAGACCAATACCACACCCGATAAATATTCCTCCGAAAATGGCATTTACAAGCATTTCATCCGAAGCAATTGTCCATCCTTCTGTTAAATGAAGAAATAGCGAGTTAGTCACTACAGCGATAATCGTATAAATTGTTGTGATTTTATTTAAAAATTTATAACCGACTATTAACAAAATCGCATTTAAAATTAAGTTAACTAAACCTGGTGACCATTCAAATAAATAGTACGTAATAATCGTGATACCTGTTACCCCACCCTCACCAAACTCGTTCGGGATAACAAATAAATTGACACCTAACGCAAAAAGAAATGCACCAATAATAATAAAAATAATGTCTGTCGTTCTTTTTTTCATACAGTACCTCACTTCTTATGTAAATATTTATTCTGTCATAAACTCTCACCATTATATCGTGGAATATTCAAATCGAACAGTGGTTTGTTTTTATTTTAATATAAGATAAAAAATCAACATTATTTATTATGTACTGCAAATAAAGTTTTGATTTCAACCGTAATTTACTCTTAAAAAGAAATGCTGAACATTGGCTTGCGCAAATTTCAAATAAAAAAGTACCCATCTAATTGTCATACGCAATGAGATGGGTACTGCCTGATACATTTAGTTTTTACATGTATTGTTTGGAGAAAATTGCAAATAACGACCTATACTCGCCTTATTAAGACCAAATCCATACATCATCATTATTTTCAGCGTTCGTCTTTGCTTCATGAACTTTTTCAATATGATCAACTGTGTTCCAGTTAATAGAAATACCACCCCAGCCTACATACTTCATATCAATTTTCACTTTCTCACCCACATTAAATACTTGTCCCTTTGTTAAGAAAACATCAATAATAGCTTTCTTCCCATTTAGCGATGGATACTCAACTACAACATATTTAGTAGCACCGTCTCCCTCATCTTCCATCGTTCCTGCTTTTGATACTTCTCCAATTACATAATTAGGTGAGCCATCTTCTTTCATGTGCATACCTAACTTGTTTGTTGTATTTTCAACTGCAGTTGCAACCATATATTCTGTAAAATTACGCATCATAGATCCAGTAGCTTTTACTTCATCTCCTACTTTCACATTTGAAAGTGAATCAATATACACACTAACCGGTTCCTCATATTGCTTAGATTTTACAACAATTACACCGTTACCTACTTCTACTACTCGTCCTTCTAACGTCGAGAAATTCGATTCAATAGAAGCTGCACTCGCTTTTGTTACTTCTAGTCCTGGTAAATTTGTTCCTGATAATGCTGCGATCCCTAAAGCACCTGCTAAAATTAATTTTTTCATACCCATTATGAAACATCTCCATTCATGATGATTTTATTTTTTTGATTGGTATCGACCAAACTGTAATCATTATAGTTACAGGTAGTGAAAATAACAACCGTTTTCCTCATGCAATGTTGCATACTGTAATTTTCAAATATAAATCGGTTATTCCTATATTCAACACTAAGACTGAATTCTTGAATCCCAGCAGGTAAACGGATTGATGATGAAGAAACTAATGTCATACATCATATTTTTCAATGATACAGTTTGTATAATCGTAGTCCATTACATTATGTAGGAGCGGAGTTAACATGTTAAAAAAACCAAAGAGATTACAGCCAGGAGATACCGTGGCGACAGTAAGTCCTTCTTGGGGAGGAGCCGATAACGATATGACAGGACTCAAATAAATAAAAAACACTCCTATAAGATATGACTGTGAATTGGTACTTTTCAAATGATATGAAGATTACTTCTCTAATGATAAAGGGGGATTTACGTGTATGGACGTAACATTTACAGTAAGTAAATGGGATGAAAAACTAATTGATGATACTAGAAAAGATTTCCCTATTAATATTGCCCATGTTGAATATGATATTGATGGAGAATTAAAAGGAAAAGCTTTTGTTGAATACTTATTATATTATCTAGACTCAAATATAAATGATGGTCACTTGGCTACGGCTAAAATTTCTGGATTTTTACACTTTGAAGGAATTTATAAGGGGCAACAAGGGACATTCACAGCTATAGAGCAAGGAATATTTGATAAAGGAAATTTAGATTCCCCAGGAACAATTATTAAAGCTACCGGTAACTTAGAAAATCTGAGAGGGTCCTATAATTATCAGTTTACAGGTCAAACTAGTAAACTAATTTTAGAATTTGAACGTTAGCAAAATACCTTATAATTTAGTGGAAAGGACATTTCTTGTAATACTAGGAATGTCCTTTTTGTTGACGAGCTGATTCAACTATTTTCTAATAGTTAAGAAAAGAACAGAATATACGTTATGGGGGAATTAAAACGCTAAGCCTGAGAGGCATGGAGAACCCACTTATTCATTACTTCTCCTATTAAAGAATAATCCCCGAAAAACTCCCCTTCATAACTTCTTTTCCAACTTGATTCACACATGTAAACATCGCAATTATCTTTGTACGTTTTTTTCATCAGGTTCTAATTGTTCAATTGTTACGTCACAACGAATAGTTACTATTAATTGGTGACTTTCGATCAAATGAAAATCGCCTCTTATAGAGAGCAGTTTTACTTATATTTATTCTTATGCAAATTCTGAAGCATATTCTTCGTATGTCTTTAATGTATTAAGCAATCGAGCTGATTCAATCATGATTTCGTTCGAAGAATCAGTTACACAAATGACAATAAATCGATTATCATCTCTATCTCCAAACAATCCTTCTGATTCAAGTTCCATTAACACATTTAACGTTTCTTTCAACAGTGTATTTACTCGTATGTTAAAGTCATCTTCGACGATATTATGATATTTCTTAATAATTTTTTTCACTTCATCAAACATTCCAAAATCGTCCCATTCGCTCCACTCAACAGATCCGTATCTATAATAATTGTATAAAGGATCCGATTTATTAACTTTGATTAGTCTTTCTTCATTAGCCACTGGTCCAATGCTATTGACACAATCGTCTGTTAATATGGAGTACCCATATATTGTGTCAACACCGCACCTAGTTAAAAGTTCGTTATAATGACAACGAATTGCATTTTTCAATTCAACATAAAAACTTTTTTGAAGATGCATTTTCATCGTATTTCCTCCATTTTTTTGTAGCGACCTGCTGTTACATATTTCAATCTTAACATGAAAATCAACATTAAACGTTAACTGAGCCAAAATAAGAAAAACCGAAACTCAAATCATTTCGGTTTTTCAAAACTATAGAAGTCAATATTTACTTTAAAGAATGGACAAACAACCCACTACGCAGTTTCGGTTCAAACCACGTTGATTTCGGTGGCATGACTTCTCCGGCATCTGCGATTGCTAATAAATCTTCCATAGATGTCGGATATAATGCGAATGCTGCTTTGTATTCGCCGCTGTTCACAAGGCGTTCTAGTTCTTCTAATCCGCGGATTCCTCCGACAAAATCGATACGTGAATCAGAACGCGGATCATGTATTTCAAGTACTTGGCTTAATAAATGATCTTGCAGGATAGATACATCTAAACCTCTAACAAGATCATTCGCATCAAATGTTTCTTCTTTCACAGTAAGCTTATACCACTTCTCATTTACATACATACCAAATGTTTTTGGCTCATTTGGTTTATACGGAGAAACAGGTGCTCCTTCTACATAAAAGTACTGCGTAATTTGATTTAAAAACTGTTCCTCTGATAAGCCATTTAAATCTTTCACAACTCGGTTATAGTCCCAAATAGATAACTCATCATGAGGGAATAAAACAGATAGGAAGAAATTAAACTCTTCTTCTCCTGTGTAATTTGGATATTGTTCTCTTCGCATAAGTCCTACTTTTGCAGCTGATGCAGAACGGTGATGCCCATCTGCAATATAAAAATTAGGAATATCTTCAAATGCGTTTACTAAAGTCGTAATTACATCTTCATCTGCAATCTTCCACGCAACATGCTTAACACCGTCTTCTGCTGTAAATGTATAAATTGGCGCATGCTCTTCTTTCCAGCTTCTAATTAAATGCTTTACTTCATCTTTTGTACGGTACGTTAAAAAGATCGGACCTGTATTTGCGTCACACACATCTACGTGGCGAATACGATCTAACTCTTTTTCATGACGTGTTCTTTCATGTTTTTTAATTGTATCATCTTCATACTCATCAATAGATGTACAAACGACAAGGCCTGACTGCGTTCTTCCTTGCATCGTCAGTTCATAAATATATAGCGCTGGCTCTTCATCTTGTATGAACACTTCTTCTCGTATAAATTGCTTTAAATTGTCGCCCGCTTTTTCATACACGCGATCATCATACGGTGACAGTTCAGGGTCTAAATCAATTTCTGCTTTATCAACATGCAAGAAAGAATATGGATTCCCTTTTACAACTTCCCTTGCCTCTTCACTATTTAATACGTCATACGGTAAAGCTGCAACTTGTGCTGCTTTTTCCTCTACTGGACGAATGGCCCGAAACGGTCGGATTTTTGCCACATTCCTCTCTCCTTTACACAATCATTCGAACGGCTACAACACCTGTAATTTTGCTTATATTTTCCACAATATTCTCTTTTATTATATCATCAATTCCGTTATCGATATCAATCATTGTGTATGCCCAAGAATGTTTACTACGATTAATCATATCGGCAATATTAATATGATGTTCCGCTAAGCATCCTGTAATTTGCCCTACCATATTCGGGACGTTTTGATGCATAATTGTAATTCGTTTCTTTCCGATATACGGCAATTCTACGTTTGGATAGTTTACTGAATTACGAATATTTCCTGTCTCTAAATATTCACGTAATTGACGCGCCGCCATTACTGCACAATTTTCTTCCGATTCAGACGTTGATGCGCCAAGGTGAGGCGTCGCTGTTACATTTTTCATCTTTATTACATTTTCATTCGGGAAATCCGTTACGTAATGTGTAATAATATCTTCTTCTAATGCTGTTTGAAGAACCTTTTCATCTACAAGTTCTCCTCTAGAGAAATTAAATAAGCGCATCCCTCTTTTCATCTTCTCTACAGCGTGTTCCCCAATAATCCCCTTCGTTTGATTCGTAAGAGGAATATGCAGTGTAATATAATCACACGTTGCAAAAATTTCATCAAGGCTAAATGCTCTTTGCACATGTGTAGAAAGACGCCAAGCTGTTTCAACTGAAATATAAGGATCATATCCGATAACATCCATCCCTAACGCTAACGCATCGTTCGCAACTAAAGCACCGATTGCGCCAAGTCCGATAACACCTAGACGTTTCCCTGCAATTTCTGATCCAACGAATTGTTTTTTTCCTGATTCAACAAGCTGTGGTACTTCTTCACCCTCTAAGTTTTTCGTCCAACTTACACCATTAATAATGTTACGTGAAGACATAATAAGACTGGCAATAATGAGTTCCTTTACAGCGTTTGCATTTGCCCCCGGCGTGTTAAATACTACAATTCCTTTTTCTGTACATCGCTCGACAGGAATATTATTTACACCAGCGCCAGCTCTTGCAATCGCCTTTAAGTCTTTTGAAAACTCTTCTTGATGTAAAGAGTAGCTACGAAGCAAAATTCCATCTGGATGATTAATTCTATCTCCTACTTCATAACGTTCTTCAGTAAAAACTTGCAAGCCTTTTTCTGCAATTTGATTTAACGTTTGAACACGAAACATATCCCCATCTCCCTATCTATTCTCAAGCTCAAATTCCTTCATATAATCTACTAATCGTTTTACGCCGTGTGCTGGCATCGCATTGTAAATACTGGCACGCATACCGCCAACTGAGCGATGTCCTTTTAACGTAACAAGGCCGCGTTCCTTCGCTTTTTGTAAAAACTCATTGTTAAGTTCTTCTGACGGTGTTGTAAATGGAATGTTCATAAGTGATCGATGCGCAGGATCAACTGGTGAAGTAAACAATTTAGATTCATCTAAAAAATGATAAATAAGTGAAGATTTCATTCTATTTTGTTCTTCAATCGCAGATACTCCGCCTTGCTCTTTCAACCACTCTAGTACAAGTTTTGTTACGTAAATACTAAAGGATGGCGGTGTATTATATAAGGAGTTATTTTTACTGTAAGTTTCATAATTTAACATTGTCGGACAAGAGCGATCTGCTCCCCCAATTAAATCTCTTTTTATAATAGCAATCGTTAAGCCCGCTGGTCCTAAATTTTTTTGTGCTCCCGCGTATATAAGACCAAACTTCGAAACATCATATTGTTCTGACAAAATATTTGAAGACATATCCGCAACGAGCGGCACTCTTTCTATATGTGGAATATCCACATATTTTGTCCCCTCAATTGTATTATTCGTTGTAATATGTACATAATCTAGTTTTTCATCGCTTAGTAAACCGTCCAGTTTAGGAATCGTAGTAAACTTCTCTTGCTCGGAAGAAGCAATCACTTGTACTTCCCCAACTTTTTCGGCTTCTTGCAGTGCCTTTTTAGACCATGAGCCAGTTAGTACGTATCCAGCTTTTTTATACGTATTCATTAAGTTCAGTGGTATCATAGAAAATTGTAATGACGCACCGCCTTGTAAATATAAAACATCATACTCATCAGGGATGCTCATTAATTCACGAAGTAAGTTACTCGCTTCCTCTATAATACTTTGAAAATAAGAAGATCGATGACTCATTTCCATAATAGACATGCCTGTCCCGTTATAATTTACAAGCTCCTTTTGCACTTTCTCTAAAACTGGCAAAGGGAGTATTGATGGTCCTGCTGAAAAATTATAGACTCTCTCCATTACCCTCATAACCTCCCTATTTCTCATTTTTATTAATTTTTAAACTTTCTGAATTATAACCCGAAATATAATACGTGGTCAATTTGTTTTCTATTATTACGGCGCAAGACGCAATGGAATCGCTTGCATGTGCAAACTATTTTTATAAACATACAAAAAAGTGTTAAGTACATAATCGTACTTAACACTCTAGTAATAAAGTATAATTGCTAATTATCCGTGAAGAACCGATCAAAAATTTGATAAATAGCAGAAAGACCAATGAGCCAATAAATAGTGTCCACAAGCGCCGGCATAGAACCAAACCATTTCTCAACTACATTGTAATCTAACGCTACAAACAACCAATTCAAACCGCCGAGAATCACCAAAATTACTGTAAGGTAAGACAAAAATTTCATTATGATTGCCCCCTAGGTGATAAGATGGTGAAAGGCCTTTCACTAGAAATATATGTAGTAAACTTCAAAACTTACCTATTTTGTAAAAATTATTTTCGGTACCAGCCGTTAATAACTGCCTCCGCTTCTTTACTATGTATTTGATACGGATGTGTACTATCATTAGAGCCAATAAACCAAATTGAAAAACCTTTAAAATATGGTTTCGGTTCTAATACATCGCGGTAAGCACGCCATCCATTTAATTGTACATCTTTCGAAAACACATTAGAAACATCTGGATTCCACGGATTTTGCAGTCCAAGTTCACGCGCTGGAACGTTAAATCCACCAAAATAAACGGGCTTTCCTGTTGCATTATGTAATTGTTCCAATTGCTGAACAACATTTTGTCCACGGTTATATACTGTCGTCGCAAATAAACTTTGCTTCACTTCTTCATATGACGGATTTCTTTTTCCAGAAACTTCAAACCAACTATCGATACTAACAATATCTACCTTCTTTAAATACGGACGGTTTATTTTCTCTATAAACTTCGCTTCATAAGAAGGATCCCAGCTTGCTGTTAACCACCAGTTCATTTGATACAAAACATTTCCTTTATACTGATTACGAACAAAATCAATTGTATCGCTCCAGTATCCTTCTGCATACTCCATATTCACGAAATTAGAAGCAATCTTTAGTCCATACACATTGTATTTACTTGTAATGGAATTAAAAATATCTTGCAGAATAACCGTCTTCCAATTCCAGAAGAAATCATTAATGTTACTTGGGTTCCATTCTGTCTCTCCAACATTCCCCTGCTGAATATATGGGAACGGTTCCACTATAACTTGAATATTACGCTTTAATAATTCTTGAATTAAAATAATAGCTTGTTGCTTTTGCGCTTGATTAATTACCATATTAGTAGAAGTCACATTTGGGATATCTACTTGAATCGGTACATTTACTGTATTTAAATTTAAGCGCTCCACATCCGCTAATACTTTCGCTACATTTCCAACTTCCCATACTGTTACGTTTCCTGATTTGATTTTTCCAGATTGAACAGTATTTACATCTGCCTGTACATTTCCTTGAAAACAAAAAGAAAACAACATAATAAACACTCCTAAAAAACTTATTAAACTCTTATTTTTCTTCACAACTTTCCCCCTATAATTTTTGCCTTTCTTGATTATTTTATACAACGTTTCACATTTATTCCAGAAAAAAATGAAGTGCCGTTCAACTATATTCATATAAATCTTCTAAAAATAGTAGGAAAAATAAAAAAGGAGCAGATTTCCGCTCCTTTTTATCCTTTTACGATTGAAATTATTGAATCCCTTCTGGTAACTTAATTGAATCAAACTTTTCATATGAATCAATCTTTATACTCACAACTGCATCCAATTTTTCCTTATCTGTACTAGCTTTTTTATCTGAGTTACTTTCACTCACTTTTATAGTTGTTCGCATCTCTTCAAATTTATAATCTTTTGTTATTATATATTCAATATTAAACGCATCCATATTAAATCCTTCCGTTAATTTTTTCATATCTCCATTAATTTTTTGTAATGTATCTACCGCTTCTTTTCCCTTTAAATCAAGTGTAAGTTTATATGTGTCTCCATCTTTCTTTGCTTTCATTTTCTTAGCCAAAGCTTCCGGTAAATCTAACTCATTAAGTAAATTTTTACTGACCATTACATCATTTACATTAAATTGATCATTAGGTATCGTAACTAACTCTCCTGTATCAGGGTTTTTCACTTGAGCAGCGACCTTTCCATCTACTTCATACGTTACAATATCTGTACCACTTATTTTCATTTCAGCTCTAGAATTCTTCAGTTTCGGCTCCATTTGTATTTTCATTTTAATTTCTTCTGATTGGCCGCTCCCCTTCATTGACATAAGAGATGTCAATGTAAGATATTCCTCTTGTTTTAATCCGTCAGCTGCTTTTTTAAAAATATCTTTCGCTACTAACTCTTTTTCTTTTTTTACAGATACTGTTTTAGGTCCACTTGTTTTTTCACTGCTACAACCAGTTGTTAAACCTACTATTAGCGCCAAACTAGATATTACAACCATTTTCTTCATACTGATTCTCCCCATTTCCCACTTAAAAATATTTTCATCCCATGTATAGTAAATCAACTGAAATAAATATATATACAATAATTATTTAACCTCTAAACGAAACCAGTTATTCAATCCGTATACTAATGTAACTAAAGCTCCTATCATACCAAAAACAACAATATTTATACCAATTGACGAACCAAATAAAACAGCCATCATTGACACCATCAGTAATAGCATAGCAATACTATTTATCTTAATTTCTACTACATCGCCATCCTTTACTTTCTTTTCTTTACTTCCAAAAAAGAATTGTTTTACTTTAATATTCGCTTCATCTAATTCAAAAGGAAGCGTATATTCTTCGTTATTCTCAAGTTTCATTACTACTTCGTTATCTACCTTTACAGCAACTCTTGCTGCTCCTCCCATTGCCCCTGTTGCTCTTATTACTTTAATACTCATGCTAAATCTCCTCTCCCCCTATGACTTCTCCATGTCATTCATTTTTGTAATTCTTCTCTTATGAAATCCTTGAATGTAAAACAAAAAATGTATTTGTATGACACCGAAATCTTTTACGCTATACACCCATTTCTCGTTAAACAAAATATTCCAACAGAAATTATAACAAGTTCCTGCAAATTTTTTTGTCAAATTTTGTCGCGTTTACAAAAAAAGAGACTCTTACATATAGTAAAAGTCTTTTCTATCATTACCGTGGCTGTAACGTTAACATTTTCCCTTCTATTCCCGCTGTATTCAGTGTAGTCGTATGATAAATCATCTATTTGATCATGATACCAATCCCTTCTAAAAGGATAAAAATCCTCTTCCCCCTAATTCGCTTCTATTATGAAAGAACCTTTTGAAACATTGAAAAACCCCCTTCATTTTCCTACCAATGAAGGGGGTTTTTCTTATCGTTCGCTACGCCAACTTTCATTATGCCCAAGATTTGAATCTTTCGCTACTTGCACATCATATAACATTTCACTAAAGAAGCGTTTATCTACTTCTTTTGGTACAATGCGTCTTTCATCATCAATCTCATCGTATTCATATGAACCACGATTCACTGTACCTGCTTTATAAAATTGAATGTCAAATACACATACATCTTCTTCATCTTCATAACCAATCGGTGCTCCGCTAAATGACAATTGCACGCCTAATCCGGTACGAGTATCTTCTTTGTAAAATGTATAATATACACCGCCATCTTGAACAGACCCACGGATCCATCCAAGCTTCGTCATCTTACCGAATAACGAACGACCATTTAGTAAAATACCGCCAAATCTCTCAATAGCACTCTCATCATTCTCTTCTACTACAAACACTGGACGCTCAATTTGTAGGAACGGCTGAACAATTTCCGCACTTTCTAATTGCTCTTTCCATAATTCCTTCTCCGCCTCAGGCAATTCTAACGGATGAACGAAACCAATAACAGTGCCAGATGAAAGTTCATAACTCTTCCCGTCAATTGTACAGAACACGCCACCTTCTGCATAACGGAATGCCTTCAGCAACTTCCCCTCCTTATACTCACCCCAAATGAGTGAAATAGAAAATTGCTTCATAATTGGATTATCCATAAATACAGACTTCCATGCATTATGTGACCAATAACGCTTTAATGAAAGTGCCGTTTCCAATCGTTGTTTTTGCATGGAAAGAGTATTTCGGAGTTCCTTCTTTAAAGAGGCTAATTCTTTTTTAGCCTCTTCAGCCTTTTCTACATTATCTTTTGCATTCGGCTTTGGAAGTGACTTCATACGTTTTCCTTCTTCTGTCTCTAACTCAATTTTTGACTCTGTAGTTAAAATGGCAGTAAAACTTCGATTCCCGAAATCCATTATTTTTTCACCATGTATAGTAAAGCCAAGGTCCGGCACCAATTGATCTTCCAGCTCTTCCTCTGTTATACCACGTGTTTTCGCAGCAAGACTTAGCGCTTCTTTTGCTGCATTACGTACTTGCTTATGTTTATATTTAAATGCTATTGCATGAATAGACATAAGTGCAAGCTTAGATGAAGACAAACCTAAAGCACGAACGGCATCCGCTGCTATCTTTCCTCTCATTTGAAGCACCCATTCATCAATTTGCTTTATAAGTATGTCGACCATTTTGTCGTCACTATACATTCCGTATAACGAAAGAATTCCACGTTTCTTCACATCTGCGTCTTGAGAAATCCATATTTGATATATTGTTTGCACATATTCTTTTAAGTCCTCTTCATTTAAAGCTCTACTAATTACTTCTGCTGTTTCTTTCTTCTCAATAGCAGCATCTGAAATATACTGTTGTAAATAGGCTAACGGAATTGCAGCATCAGCAATTTCATCAGAGTCACGTAAACGGATTTGTGGCTCATCCCCAATCAATTGCAGAAGTGAATTTCTTGTTTGTTCAGTTAAAATACGTGCACATAGTTCTTCTATCTTTTCTTCCTCCGTTTGAAATAAAAACGAGAATTTTCCTGTGAAAGATTCATTTTTACTTTCTTGCAAAGCTTCCTGTACAAGTTTCGTATATTTTTCAAGCTTATACTCTATAAGTATTTTCATCACATTTTCACGAACAATTTTCTTTTTATTATGAAGTTCAACTGCTACATCTGCTGCAGCTTCTACATCTTTTGAAAGCAGTTTAACTACAGACTCACGCATTTTTTTAGATGAATCTCCTAAGCTTTTAATTAAAATTGGACGCATTTTAATCATGTTATCCTTTGCTAACTCTTCTAAAATATATGCTTTGGCCACAGCAGAATACTCATCAAATCGTTCAATGATGTACGCTTGTTCTTTTACAATTACACAAACAAGCGCTTCCTTCGCCTTATTTCGCTCTTCACTGTAGCATGCAGCTTCTTCAACTGCATAAGCGATAAGCTTTTCCTTACTTAATCCATACGAAAGCAGATCTTCTAATACTTGTTTCGGTTCTACTCCTCTGACAGAACATTCGTAAAGAAGTTCGTATAAATTAACACTATCTTCATCTCCAAACTGTAGTGTAAGTACAGCTTCCCTCTTCGCTATATCATCTATATCCCAAAGAAGCGCAACCTCTAACACCGGCATACCCCAATACATACTTCTATATTTCGGATTTTTAAGTATTTGCTCCATATCCTCAAGTGACAATTTCCCTAGTAAATAATCACGATATGTATCCCGCACTGTAGACAATTTTATTTGCAAAGCAGCAACAAAAAATTCTTCTCGCATTTTCCCTATATTTAGCTCATATCCTTTTTCAGCTAACGTGCGTGCGATGATGAGATAATTCATTTTACTTACATATTGCAAAGTACGTTGAATAAATTCAGGATCTTCCTCCAACATAAAGCATAGCAATTCATATTCATACGTCTTACAAAAATCCTCACTATTTAAATCATGTTGCCTTAGACGATGCGCAAAAAATCTTTCCTTAGAAATCCAAAACTGTGTACAAAAACTTTGAATTTCTTCATATGTTTCTCTATTTACACTACCAGTTTTTTTGTAGTTTTGAGACTGACCGAGAGTGTGACACATATAACGTGTTGCATAGTTTATAAAACCCCAAACATTTTTCTTCGCCAATATTTCAATATATCGCCTCGCAACATTCGAATATTTATGAACACAAAATAATAGCCGCCAAATATGTTCCGGTAAATTCCCACCTATAAATACTTCACTATCATCTTTACCTTTTAAATACCGTTTAACTGCTTCAACCTTTTCCTTTTCCCCTAGCAGTTTCAATATAAATTCTGTATGTTCTTCTAACCTCTCATTCAATAAAGAACTATATGTACGAAACTTTTCATAATCTACATCAAACATTACAAGAAGTAATGTTACTTGCTGGTTAGTTGGTAAAGTATGTAATTCTCCCTCTATATAGTTCGGATTCTCTCTTGTTAACTCTCTAAGAAAAACATCTGCTTCATTCACATAACTTGAAATACTGGATAAATATTTACATGCGATTGCTACAAGTTTGTCCAAAGGAAGTGCACTTTTTTCTAAATAAATCTTCATTTTAGAAAAACTGACATGCGCAAAACGGACTACAAGAACATTTAATAATTGCTCCTCGAGTATATGGTAAAATAATCGAAAAAAATCCGGATTTTGTTTATGCACTTTCCTAAAATCGTTTATAAATCGCTCCGCAAAATCGCTTCTTTTTTGATCACGAATTGTCGTTAGTTGAATATCTTTTAAAATCTCTTCTTCTTTTGTCTGTAAATATCGTTGTGATAATTGTTTCTGTTCTTCTGTCATATTAATATATTGAAACAACTCAGATGTACTAGTAGTCAAACTTTGTACCCCCCGCATCTTTTTATCTATTATAAAAATACCCTTATTTAATGGTAGTATAGCATAAATCTCACAAAAACGAACATATATTCTATGTTAAGTTAATGTAAATTAAAATACACTACTCAAAATACATTTCCTTCTCTCTAAACTTCCCATTACGCACTTCTCCCCACTAAAATCCTTTAATTTTTCACTACACCAATTCCTCAAAATCCACTTCACATAAGCTAACGTTTTCTTATTATTTTCAAACGCAATTTTAAGTACCTCTAACACTTTCTCTCCAGAAAGTCTTTGTATCCAATTCTTCAATTCCTTCACAATATATGGGGATAAACTACTAATATTTTGTTCATAAAACTTATAAACTTCACTATTTGGAACGTCCTCTTCTATGGTTTCCACCTCTATCTCTTCCGCTTCTTCTTTCTCTTCAATAACTACTTGTGAACTACTATTATCCTCTTCTTTTGGCATACCAAAATGCTGCAATAATAATGGAATCTTGTATTCTTCTTCAAGGCATTTACGTAAAAATATATGTATGAACTTATTACTTTTTATAGTCTTTAACTCACGTAATACGCACTTCTCCACATTCGTATTTGAAATAGGGTTATAGTGTAACCAATTTATTATGAATACCTCTTTCGTTTCCGTATCATATAAAATCTTTCCATACTCAACAAAACTGTTTAGCAACTTCTCAACAGTCTCCATACTGTAGCCTGTTTCAAGCTCTGCCACACGCTTCGGTAATACGTAAATTCCACATTGCTTTGTTTTCGTACCAGTTAACAAATATATGTAAAAATAACGCTCCTCTGGCGTTAAATCTAATATGAATTCATCTTGCCAAAAGTTCACCTGCACATTACGGTATACCGCCATATGTTTCCCTCCACTCTTTGCTAGTAAATAGGAAAATTTTAATCCTTCATTATAAAGATAGGCATACGGGAATGGTTTTGGCATTCGAATTACAATTTTTTTACTACTACAACGCCGGTTTCATTTTTTCGCGCTTGTTTTGTTCTTGTAGTTGTTTTTGTTTTTGTTTTTTCTTAGTGATTTATTACTTGGTAGGGGCTTATGAGGGGCTTGGAAGGGCATTCTACATTACATACAATTTGTTCTTCCTACTAAATAGGAGCTATTCCAAATTATTATTTTGGATAGCTCCTTTCAAATTCTTCTTATTTTTTACTTCTACCAATGTCAGCTTCTACATACCATTTATTCTGCTATTTGCGGACAGTACAACTCTCATTTCAAAATTCGGTGAATAAACTGCTCGATTGCAATGCGAGTGGCCCTCACTGATTAAAGTTTCCTTTTATTTTTGCATTGAATCTAACATCTTCACAATAAAGGCAGCTGCCTGACCACGAGTTGCTGTACCTCGAGGATCAAACTCATTATTTCCAATACCATTAACTACCTTTAGACTGTATAATCGTTGAACCGATTCTTTGTATGTTATTAAATGCTTATCTGTAAATGGTAATGCTACTAACTCACCTGTAATTCCTTTATATCGTAATGCTTTGTCAATCATAATAGATACTTCTTCACGAGTAATTGGTGAGTTAGGATCAAAAATCCCTTCACCACGACCATTAATAATTCCTGCACTTGCACAACGTTTAATACCGTCATGAAGTGATGGATGTGCCTCATTAATATCTACAAATGACTTATTTCCCTCTGGTAGTTTAAGAGCATTCGAGATTAATTTTGCAAACTCCGCTCTCGTTACATTTCGATATGGCGCAAATACACCATTACCTTCGCCTTGCATAATACCTAGACTGTTTAATTTACGAATATGCTCTTCAAACCAGCCACCTGTAATATCATCTTTTGGTTTTTGTACTTCTTCCTTAGGCTTTTGTACTTCTTCCTTTGGTACATTGTAGTTAATTTTAATCCAGTTTGGGTCATAGAAAATCCATTCTCCATTACCTACTTTATACCAACCATTTTTAACCGCTAATACTTTGTAACGATCTCCGTTTGAAGCTTTACGTACAACACGATGTTCAATACCCGCATCACTACGTACATTGATACCACTACCATTTACCACTAGTTCCATGCTAGGTTCAGCTGGATTATTTTCATTTGGATTAAATGAGTCATTTTTATCTTGTAAAGGCGTATCAATCTGCGCATTTATATTTGCATACCACTGAATTCCTTGTACGAAACCAGCCCAATTACCACGTGAAATTAAAATGTCAGGACATTTTTTCCCGCTCCATTGTTGATGCTTGTAAATATGATCTGCACCAATTCCTTCTTTGTTCATTAAATAACCTGCAAGTCGTTTTGCATTTTCTAAAGCTTTATTGTAATCACCATCTTGGTTAACCGCGATCTCGATACCGATAGACTCCCTGTTTCCTGATCCATCTCCATCTCCTGCATGCCAACCATTTTCGTTTGTTGGTAAGTGTTGATAAATTTGTTTATCGTCTACAGTAAAATGCCATGAAGCTGTTCGGAAAGTGCCTTCAGTTGCTTGCTTGTATAAATATTTCGCATGATTTTCAGCATTAGCACCAGCGGCTGTATTTGCGGTCTCATGAATTGTAATGTAACGTGCTTTCATCGGATTTGCAGGACGAATATCAGGATTTCCTGCTGGAACAATCCACTCCACAAATGGAACTCCTGCAAGTGTTCCATATTTCTTCGTACTCTGTGCACTATATTGAATACCTCTTGGCTTTGCAACAGGTTTCATTTGACGATCAGATCCATCATTTCGACCATCTACAGATTCAAATGCCTTTTCAATGTTTGAAATAGCTTCCTTTTCTGCTACTTGTCCCTTCTTAGCATTTTGCATTTTGTTTAATTCTTCTGTTTCATCATGTTTATGCTTATATTCTTCTAAAAGCATTTTTTCATTTTCAGATACTTCTGCTTCGTTAATTTGTACATGATTAGGAACTTCCAACTTGAAATTAGAATAATTTAATCTGCTCGTTCCGTGTTCTCCTTGGGCAATATTAAGTTGATCAGTTTGAGAGTTGTTTATCTCTTCTGCTGATGCTGATAAAGGTACGCTCCCTAAAATCACTAGACTTGTTGATAGTGCGATTACTTGTTGTTTGATTGTCTTATTCATTATTATAATAAATACATACACACTCCCACCGTGTATGTATCTCAACCTCCCTTTATTGTCACATTAATTTTTAAAAATATGAATCTACTATGTACTTCTATTATATTTTCTTTTTATTTATATATTTTAATTATTTTATTTTATACCCATTAAGAAAATATTTATATGTCATCCCTACAGATGAATTTCATCTAATATACTTTTTATAAAATTCGTCAACAAACATTATTTTACAACTAATTACAAATACCGTCAAAATAATCAATTTAAACTTAGACAAATAACTGGCATACAATTTCATAATAAGAGATCCTATACTATCGAAATACATCTATTACAAATTCCCTTTAACGTTTTCAACAATCTCATTTATCGTATTCCGATCAAACTTATCACTAATTTCATATGACTCACGATCTCCTACGAATTGCACGCCTACGATATCATTGCGATCCTTACCGTATTGCACTTCAATAATAGATCCTCGCTCTATTTGTTCCCAAATGAGACCTGCTTCATCTTTATTATCTAAAATAATGCAGTCTTCAATATTTTCATCAATCCCAATTAACTTATTATCATCCATATATCCAATCTCGTATTGTTGCCGTTCTTTCGCTTTGCCACTTACTAATATACCTTTGCTACCATATGAGTAATCCATATAGTCCTTTTTCTCCGTTTGTACCGCTTTCGGCTTTTGTGCTTCAGTGTTTTCAGCAGCCCCACAACCTGTAATAAGACTGATTGGGATAACCACTATTAATACTAATCTAGTAAATTTTTTTATCATTTGTAACCAACCTCATATATTTAATGCAAAACTCCATTTATTACTCTATTAAAGAATAACATGATACTAAGTAAACAGAACGAAAGATAACATATTATTTACATACTCGCACTTTAATGAAGGACTAGGCCATTTAAACCTAGTCCTTCATAACTTTAACTTTGCTTCACATACTTAATTGTATTAAATGACGTCTCATTAAATAATCGCAAGTTTTCCCCATCATAATCTTGAACTTTATATGCTATTTTCTTTTTTTGAATTGTATCTTCTACACCGTCTACTAAACGTTTATTGAGATGTAAATAGATTGTAAAAGCTTCCTTATCATATTCCCAAGTTCCTTCAATATAATTCTTTTTATTTGGATACTCACCTTTACCATACGTTTCAAATGTCTTATCACCTTTTAAAATGAGTGACATATTGAAACCGTCTGTTCCTTGGAATCCCCAATTACCGATTAATTCCGTACCATCCTTCACATTCTTCATAACGTTATCTGTATTAATTCCAGCTTTCTTATCTAACTCTTTCAAATCTTTCATTGATACTGTACCGTCACCGATTTTAATATCCCCTTCAAGATCTTTGAATGCCTTAAGCCAGTAAATATCTCCTTCTTTCACTAGCTTTTCAGATTTCTCTATTAACTCTTTATCAGTCTTATCACCTTTTTCTCTTTTTTCTTTTCTGGTGAATACTTCATTTATTAAAGAAAAAGACTCTCTAAAATAACTAATTGCTTTTTCAAAATCTTTTTGTTGGTTTACATACTCTGCAGGGGGATCTATTGACTCAAATTTATCTAACACTTTATTTAATTCTTTCACACTATCTACTATATCTGATTTCTTTTTCTTACCGTCAAAAACCTCTCTTGTAATATTGTTATGCTCCGCAAACAACTTATCAAACTCTACTCCTAATTTATACACTTTATTAGGATAGTCTTCCTTTGAAACTTTTTCTTTCTTACTATTAGACTTCGATTCTTTTACTTTAGACTCTTCCGTTTTCTCCTGTTTAGAAGTGTTCGTTTTCTCAGAAACTCCACAACCAAATAACAACATGACCGGAACTGCTACCCCTAGTAGTTTCTTTGCATTCATGACTGATTTCTCCTTCTACTTGAATAAATTACTCCTGCTATACCCATCCTCTTTTTTTATCTTGTAATTAAAGTTACAATCGCAATAACTCCTAGAATCGGTCCCCAATATTCCATTTTTATAAAAAATAATGAGTGCTTTTTGTTAAACATAACTTTTTCACCAGTTTCGGCATCTATATAAACTTTCCCATCTGGCTTATTAATATATTTACCTAAATACCAAGACATAACCCCTGATATAATAAACATTACCGCCATTGGCCAACTATGGTCTTGAAAATATGTAGCGTCCCCCGTTATAGATCCAAAGATAGCCTTACCCAAAAGAGTATTAATAATTACAATAATTGCGACTAAAAAACCCCAACCAGACCAAATAATCATCTATTTCTCCTCCTAAAGCGTACAACTTTGTACTTTATGTTAATTTGAACTGCAAACGAAAATGTTTAAAAAACCGAATATTCAGACGTTAATAATTATTTTTAGCTTACATTCGATTCTAACTTTAATGTCCTAAATGCAAATGAACCAGATATAATTTGTAAAATTGTCGGAATAAGTAAAAAGAATAATGACATAAACAACATAACTATAGGAATCACAATCATACAAACTCCATAAACTTTATTATTAACCTTGTTTACTAAACACGATAAAATGAACAACCCTATTTGAACCGTTAAAATAATAGAGTAATAAGCTAAAAGTTCGTAATCAACACCTTCCATAATATTAAACGCTACAACTATTAATATTATGGAAATAATAATTCCCAAAATGCCACCAATTAAACCTAATACGAATTCAGGTGTTCTTTTCAATTCAATCCCCCTTTTATGAACCACTAACAGCTTGTATATTTTTCCCATTCACCATCATACCAAATATTCACTGGAAAAACTATACATACTTTTCATTCTTCCTTACCTTACAGTGACCTTCTTACCATTATAGATAGCTTGTAGCAGTCACAAAATCAAAACCTTCAAAATTACTAACCGGTTTCGATACTTTTAGAAAGTAGACATACCCCTTGAATACAATTAGTATTAACACATGAAATACGAAAGGCTTAAAAAGGCTTTCACATGAAGAAAGGAAGTTGCACAACTATGGATTTTAAAACAGTTATGCAAGAACTTGAGGCTCTAGGTAAGGAACGAACGAAAAAAATATACATATCTAACGGTGCGCATGAGCCAGTATTCGGAGTAGCTACAGGTGCTATGAAACCAATCGCTAAAAAAATAAAATTAAATCAAGAGTTAGCTGAAGAGCTTTATGCCACAGGTAACTACGATGCTATGTACTTTGCAGGTATTATTGCCGATCCAAAAGCTATGAGTGAGTCTGATTTTGATCGCTGGATAGACGGGGCATATTTTTATATGCTATCTGATTATGTAGTGGCAGTAACTTTATCGGAGTCAAATATTGCACAAGATGTTGCTGATAAATGGATTGCAAGTGGGGACGAGCTTAAAATGTCTGCCGGATGGAGTTGCTACTGTTGGCTTTTAGGAAATCGCAAAGACAATGAATTTTCCGAAAGTAAAATTTCCGATATGCTTGAAATGGTGAAAGATACAATTCATCATTCTCCAGAACGAACAAAATCCGCTATGAATAATTTCCTAAACACCGTGGCAATATCATATGTACCACTACATGAAAAAGCAGTCGAGACTGCAAAAGAAGTTGGTATAGTTGAAGTCAAACGTGATAATAAAAAAAGCAGTTTGCTAAATGCTACAGAGAGTATTCAGAAAGAACTTGATAGAGGAAGACTTGGTTTTAAGCGTAAGTATGTAAGATGTTAAAAGTATGAAGGTGTCAATCTAGGAGAGATTGACACCTTTTTTGTGGACATTACTAGACTAACGGAGCTGCAAGTTAAAGGGAACCAATCATTCATCTCCCACTATACATCTCAAACTTCTTCTTTCAATTTATATACCCTATCTCTTTTCTCATCATCTTTGATAAAAATAAGTTTTCCTTCTGTAACAAAACCTTCTAATAGTAAACATACTTGTCCATATGCTTTAGGCTTATTCGTAGTGAATCTTTCATCGGGTATTTTACCAGATCGTATTAATCGTTCACATAGCTCAAGCGCACTTATTTCTTCAGAATCAATTAATTCTAAAATATCTTTTTGTAATGGTGATAAAGGGGCTGGTACCTTACATACCTCAGCTACCTCCACCTTTTCTTTTTCTTCTTCAAATAAATCTTCAAATGAAATTTGATTCATTACATCTGTTCCTTTCTAACGATTGATTTGTATAATATGAACTGAATCCTATAGCGTATTTATTATTATGTATTACTTACCTTTTTTCATAAATCTCAAACTCATGTACATCGTTTCATATAGTATGTTTTGATTATACCAAATATACGTTCTGTTTTCTATTGTAGAATTTTCATAACAGAAATGAAAGTAATAGTAAACATTTCTCTTCTCGTTAGTTATATAGAAAACTATGTAAAAAGTTTACATAATAAAATTATAGTGATCTGTTAAATTTCTACGCTAATACGCAAAAAAACACTCGTTGCCTTTAATCGACAATCGAGTGCTTTAAGTTCATCTATTTTTAAGTAGCATAAATTTATAAATTTTGTAGTAACAGTATGACACCATTTATATGTCGTGACAACGACTATGTTAACACTTACGAGTTTGTATGAGTTCGTTAGTTTAATATACATTCCATATGTTTATATTCATCGCCAAATAAAATGCTATCTCACCTAAGATTTTACTTTATTTTCTATTCTATCATTGCACACAGTACTCCATGATGGTACAACCATCATGGAGTACATACTTTCAAAAAACCTTTTATTTTTTCTATCTACTTCACATAAACTTTGTTTTTCATTGATTTATATATGTGTTAATGTGTTTCGTTATCATATTCGCTTGTAGAATATAAATTAAGTAGTAAGTCTAAGTCATTTGAACGAATCCTATATCTCTATTTACCTAGTAATAAAATATCTATTTATTCTATTATTGTACTGGTCCCATAAAACTAGTAATAATAAGAATATGTTCCTTTAATTTGACCTTTTTTAAGTTCTCTACTTTTTCTGCTCCACCTAAACCTAATAGAGGTGTATAACCAAAACACTCCTCGTAATCTAACTCATTATATTGTTTAAGCGCTTCAGGATAAGGTTGCCAAGATAAATCTTCATCTCTAAATTCTAAATCAGTAATATTTTGAAAGAAAAATTCAAATGTAAACATAATGGTCTTTACTATACCATACCTGTAATTAAGTAATCTAACATATCCATCTGACCAAATAACCAAGTCTCCCATACCCGTAGCAAACAATACTATTGAATCCTTATATCTTTGACTACTCTCCTCCAAAATCTCTTTAAATTCCTCTGGATTTACACTTTTAAAATACCCTTGCATAAATGTACCAAATCCATAATTACTCCATAAATTTATTATTTCATTAGGTACTACATGTTTATACTTTTCAATGATTTCACTCGGAACTTTATTATGCAACTTAAAATCTTTTAAATATTGTTCCATCTAAACTCCTCCTCTAATGTGTTAATTTTACATTCAAATAAGTACTTTTTAGTTGTTCTGGTGTCATGTTTTTGGCTAATTCCTTAATTTGTTCATCAACAATATCAATTCTATAC
>NZ_KV827856.1:82844-91809 GCF_001836235.1 Bacillus sp. HMSC036E02
TATCAATTCTATACCGCCATTGACTACCTATAGAAGAATTAATCCTTTTATCTCCCATACCTCCTATTATTTCTACCTTTCCACCTGCTATCTGGTCAGGGTTGTGAAGTGCAGCTTGAGTATCTAGCCATTCCTTGGCTTTTTTCTTGGCATTTGATAACGTTAATCCTTCTCTTTGTAGTTCATTTACCTTTTGTACATAAGCTTCTTCTCTAGCAGCTTGTTGAGCAGCATTCCCTTCAATAGCTCGCCCCTGTGCTATGTATCTTTCACTATTTTTTAAATACTCATCCACTGTAAGCTCATTCATACCTTTTTCTTGGTCTTTTAATTGTCTCGCAAACTCTTCTGAATCATGTTTTACATTTCTATTAAAGTTCACTTCAATTTCTTTTATTTTAGGTACATCATTTAAATGCTTACCATTACCCGTACCCTTAGCAAGTTGATAAGCGTCATCTTTAGCTACCGTACTTGCCTTTGAAAACTTTCCAACTACTTCTCCAACAGTTGAAGATTCTATATAAGAAAGCTTCATTCCTATTCCAGTATCCTCCGTCCTAATTGCTGCTGGAATAGGAGTATTTTTCATAGCATCTAGTGCATTTTTTTAAGTCTTATTTTCCTTAAGCGATTGTACCACATTATTTCTACGCTAAAACGCAAAAAAGCACTTGTTGCCTTTAATTGACAATCAAGTGCTCTAAGTTCATCTGTTTTATAAGTAACATTAATCCGTCACTATTCTTTTTTCAATAGCCCAACTAAAGTTAGTTGATTTGGATATTTTACATATTTACTCGCTAATAATGCATTCCTTAATTTAACAGAGAATATTTTAAGATTTATTTTGCTCTTCATATTCTTTCATCTCTTCGAATTTTCTTCGCTCATTTTCATTACTCGGTTTCTTCCCTAAATATTTATATTCAAAATAATCCACTCGGTCATTCGGTCCAAAAGTAGATTGATACCATTTAGTATACCCATAATAAATTTTTAATTTCCCCTCAGATGTCACAATCACGTCAAAAGGTTTATAGACTTTGTATCAAAATTTTAAAAACCTTTTATTCAAAACCGATAACAATCCATTCATCTACAAAATCCCAAAAGTGAACATTATATTTAGGCTGACTCTTAGCTGACCAAAAAGTAGCATTGTTATTCTTACAATTTTCATAATCTATAGCTATGTAGCTCCCCATACCATTACTAAAGAATCCAAAAGATGTTTTTAAATTAATCTTTATAGGTTCTTCCAATTCATCTATAATCCCCCACTCTAAGTCATCATCCCCAAAGTAAGTTATAGCTTCTAATGGCATCAATCCCATCGATTCACTTGTGTAATCATAAAATCCATTATGAACATTTTCATAAAAGTCCCTAATAGATTCAGGAATTTCTCTCCATGAAGATTCTAATTCCTCATTATTAAAACTATCTTTAGGATTTCTTCCTTCATAATATAAATCTTCTCCACCTTGATTTTTTATTGTATACAAGATTGAATAGGTGTCCTCACTTATCATCAGTTCAATATCCTCAAGGTATTCTGATAAGTAAGCAATAGTATTAGATAAATTATTATCTACATATTTTTTCCATATACTTAAAATTTTCTTGATTCTCTTTTCTCTATTATGTTCACTAAATACTTCCACCCATAAATCAGGAATTAAAGATGCATTTATATTCTTAAATTCATTTGCATTAATCAATTGAATATCTTCATTATACTCTCTTAATATATCTAACTTAGAACTCATTTTTCCCCATCCTTTTTAATATTATTTTATATTATTCTTTTTTAAAATCATCAATTTGTTTTTGCAATATTCTTTCAAGCTGTTTTTCTCTTGTAATCATCTTGCTCCTAAAGTCAAGACTAACTTCTATCTCATCTGGTGTTCCCTTTTTATAATGTGTCCATTCTTCATACGATTTAGATTGCTTTGAAGTGTTTGCAGATTTACTTAATCCTGTAAAGTTTTCTGGGTTATTTAATACTTCTAACTGTTGTTTTTCTGTTAAATTACCAAAACCATCCATACTTGCAATTCTGTCCATAGACACAATATGATCTGCTTCTAGTGAACCTATAAAAGTTTTTCCAGGAAGAGCCTGATCCTCCGTTTCTATCTTTTTATTGTGGCCTTTATTTACTTGTTTTCTTATTTTTGCTGTCGGTGTTTTTTTTCTTAATGCTTCATATTCTTCATCTGTAATCTTTCTCTCACCGTACCTAGGAGGAATTCCACTATCCCCCGTACCCTTAACCCCACCACTCTCCAAATTCGAGATCCTACTCTGAATACTCGCTTTTTAGGCATCATGGGCTTCTTGGAATTTCCCGCTATAGTTCGTTCCAGTTCTAACGACACTTCCATCTGGCAGTATTTCTACACCTTTAACGAATGGGGTTACGGAGTCCGCACCTTTTGCTAGTTTAATTTCAATTATATAATACTAGGAATTTATGTTAGCCTTAATTCATAAAAAATTACTTTTTATAAATTTAATCCAAGTTTCTCGTTACCACATTTCTATATTATAACATTAACTCAATCGTATCTTTTAAAGCTTCATTTACATTAATAGCCTTTTAAATAAAAAAACTGAAAGAGGATTAATCCACCTTCCAGTTTCTTCTTTCATTATTCTATCGGCCCCATAAATTGAGTAATTAAATAAACATGCTCGATAAGTTTGACTTTTTGTAAGTTTTCTACTTTTTCTGGTCCACCTAGTGCAAGTAAAGGTGTGTAACCAAAACATTCATCTATTTCAAGCTTTCCGTATTTATTTAATGCCTGCTGATAATGCTTCCAATCCAATACTTTCTCTAAAAAATAATCATCTTTCGTATTTTTAAAGAAAAACTTGAATTTTCCAGCTACTACATCTACCGTACCTTTTCGATACTTAAGTAATAATAAATAGTTATTTTCCCACACAAGAATATCTCCCATACCTGTTGTAAAAATTGGGATAGCTTCTTCATAACGGATATAACTTTCCTTTAATATATCTAAATATTTTTCTGGGTTTATTGCTCTTAAGTATCCATTTAACATACTCCCAAACCCATAGCATTTCCATAAATCTATTATTTGATCTGGAACTTTCCCTGTATACTTTTCAATAACCTCTGTTGATGGTTTTTCGAAAGATATAAAATCATTTATATTTTCCATAGTATCCCCCTACTCCGATTTCAATCTAACATTAAGATATGTCAATTTTTTTTCTTCCTCTGATAAGGTGTCAGCAACTCGTCTAATTTCCTTATCCACATTACCAATCCTGCTTTTCCACTGCGAACCTATTGATGAATTAATTCTAGAATCACCCATGCCAGTTATTTTTAATGGATTTCCACCCGCAATTTGATCTGGGTCATGTAATGCAGCTTTATCCTTTATCCACTTTAAAGCTTGCTCTTCTGCTTCCCTAAATGAAAAACCTTCTTCCATAAATTCATCAATTTTATCTTGCACAGCTTGTTTTCGTGTTAATCTTTGAGCTGAATTTGCTTGTTTTGATCTCCCATATTTTAAAAATTGGTTCCGATTCTAAATAAACTCATAAACTGTCAATTTTCCCAGTCCATCTTCTTGGTTTTTTAATTGTCGTATAAACTCATCTTCATTATGTTTCCGATTACGTTTAAATTCGATTCCAATTTCGTCAGTACGCGAGCTATTATTACCCACTCCGCTAGTTTTATTACTTCCTTCTAATTTACTATGCCCATGAGCAAGTTGATAAGCGTCATCCTTAGTTACCGTACTTGCCTTTGAAAACTTTCCAGTTACTTCTCCAACAGTTGAAGGAAGCTTCACTCCTATTCCAGTATCCACCATCCTAACCGTTACTGGAATAGGAGTATTTTTCATAGCATCTAGTGCATTCTTTAAAGTCTTATTTTCCCTAGGCGATTGTACCACATTATTTCTACACTAAAACAAAAAAAGCACTTGTTGCCTGTAATCGACAATCAAGTACTTTAAGTTAATATATTTTTAAGTATCGCTAATTTTGTAAGTTTTGTAGTACAGTTTGACACCTTTTATATATCGTGGCAACTACTACGTTAAAACTTACGAGTTTGTACGAGTTCGTTAGTTTTATGTCCATCTCATGTGTTTATATTCACCACCATGTAAAATGTCATATCGCCTAAGCTCGTACTTCGTTTTCTATTCTATCATTGCACACAATACTCCATGATGGTACAACCATCATGAAGTATTTACTTTTTAACAGCTTATTCTTATTCTTATTCTTTTTCGTTTACTTGTCTTATGTGAATTCTTTAATTTCTAACCCTAATTGTCTATACCTTTCAATACTAATTAACCCTCAAATTATAGATTTCCTGCTAACATTAAAAGGATCTACGTTATTTTCCTCTAACAAATCTTCAAATTTTTCTGTTCCGTATTTTACAAAACATTCATATTCCGACTGGGAAATAAAGAATGCTAACAAAATTTTACCATCTTGATCTTCACTTCCAGTACGTACATCACCATATTCTTCTGGAAAAGCGAATGGTTCAGTAAAGTAAACTGCACTTTTATTATATTTTTGAACAAATGATTTATCAATACTTTCAATACCACTAATTGCTGTTCCTCGTCCTATTTCTATTCCATTACCTATACAATAAAATAAAGCACTTGCAAGGATATACCCTGTACTATTAAATGCCCCATCAACTACCATTGAAATTTCAACATTATCCCCTACTATTTCTTCATATTTACTGAGTCCAAGTGTATTAAAAACTAAACATTCTTCAAATACATTTTCATATTTTAAAATTTGCATACTCGGAATCTCTTCATTATTTTTAAAAACCTCTCGGTCTATTGGATCACCTAAATATTTACTATAATGGTCATAATAAAGCTCTCCGTAATTTATCATTCTTTTATCTCCCCTTTATATGTTCCTTCTATTCCTTCAAATTTATGACTTATATTACATTCATGACATTGAACCCTTAGTCGAGCATTATATTCATCCAATACTTCTTTTCGTGTTGGTTTTACTTCACCTGTTTTCATACTTACAACTCTTTCTGCCCAAGTATCTGGATAATGATCTAAGTCATATCCAATTCTTTTTACTGGTCCATTTTTAGTATTAATGGTAATACTATCTGGAATATCTTTTCCGCACGTGGGACAAATCATTTTTCCTGATGCATTTTTTGGTGCTTCACTTTCTGCTTTAACACGAGTACCTTTTCTAAAACTACTTCTCTTATACAAACTATCAGTTTTTTTAACTTTTGTACTACCTTCACCCGTACCCTATGTTGTAATCTTAAACCCTCACAATAAAAAAGCAAACCATGTAAACCCTTATTAAACTACTTCTTTTTCTTCCACTACTGGCAACTCATAAGCTGTTTTATATTTCATCATGCCATATACAATGTTTACAAGCCTTCTCATAATACATACCAATGCTTGTCCTTTTGTTTTTCCCTCTTTAAGTTTCTTTTGATAGTATGCATGAAACACTGGGTTTCTAGGTAACTTACTTCCTTTCGCTACTTGCACTTGCTGTACTGCTAAATTATAAAATAAAGCGTGTAGCGCCCTGTTTCCTTGTTTGCTTTTGTGTGTCTTACCTTTCCCACCAGAACCAAAGTAAACAGGCGCAATCCCCGCAAATCGTGCTAATTTATTGGCATTTGGAAATCGCCTTACATCCCCAATTTCTGCAATTAATGCTGATGCCGTTACAAGTTCTATTCCCGGCATCGTCTCTAATTGATAATCTAGTAGATTTACTAACCGTTTTAATTCTCTTTCGATGTATTTCATTTCCTTCTTTTTAAACTCAATATCCCGTACAATACTTCTTACTAAAAAGTCTCGTGTTTCTTGATACTCTTTCATTGTTTGTCCATCTTCTTTTACAAGTTTTAATATGTCGCTTGCTTTCTTTACTGAACATGTATTGTTGCTAACATCTAATAAAAAAGCTGTTAATTGCTTTATATTCGCACCCTCTAAACAAAAGGGTGACGGATACTGCTGCCAAAATGCTAATGCTGTTTTTCCATCTAACTCTGAGAAAAACTTTTTATAACTTGGATAATGGTGGTTTAATTGAATATGTAATTGGTTCTTTAACGCACTTTGTGCTTTTACTAATGCATTCCTTGTTGAAACTAGTTGTTGTATCGACCAAAATAAATCGTTTGGCTTTGCATCTGGTAATTGATTTAACTTATTTATTAGTATACGGGCTACGCATTCCGCATCCCAACTATCACTTTTTTGTGTCGTCACATGGCTTTTTCGCTCTAAAAATGATAAAGCTGGATTTCCTTCTTTCACTACTTGTTCATGATCTACTAAATATTTCGCTAACGCTCTTCCATAACCACCAACATCCTCTAAACCAAATACAACAGTTATCCCAGCACTCACATATGTCTCTACTTCTAATAAAAACTTCGAAAATGCAGATGGTTTATTATCAAATTGTATTTCTCCTAATTTTTCTTGCCAACAATTAATAATAACAGCCGTATGATGCTCCTTATGTAAATCTACTCCTACATACAAATAGTTCTGTCTATTATGCATAACTCATCCCTCTATTCAATGATTTAGTCATATATAAAAACGTCGGCAACCTTAGTTCGAGCGTTCATCTTCCGATGCGCATAGGTACGCAAGCCTATCCATTTTCATAATTTCATAAGTACATATAGTAAAATGAGTGATTTTTTTAAGTACGACTATTATATAATTGCTGGATGTTTACCGTTTGTTTGTATTTGCCCGTATGTATATATCCCTCGATAAAAACTCTCTCGGTCTAACATGCGTTTCACTTGTACTTTCGTAAATTGTTTTCCTTTCTCTGTACGATAACCTTCCCTATTCAGTCGTTCTGCCAATTGAGTCAGCGACCAATGTTTAAAAAAGTGTCTTAACTCAAATAGTCTACGTACAACCACTGCTTTCTCCGTATCTACTTCTAACACCTTTTGTTCTTTCTTTACTCTATAACCAAACATCACACCGCCCCCCGCATATCCACCTTGTTCTGCTTTCTTCTTTCTGCCTCGACTTAGCTTTAATGCAATCTCAAGACGTTGATATTGATCTAATAGCTCTAACATACCATTTACTAAAAAGTCATTTTGGTCATGCGTGTATATACTATAATTTGGTTGTTCAATTGCTTTCACATCTACCTTGTGTTTCTTTAGCTCTCGTTGTATTAACACTTTTGCCATATCAGAGCGCCATAACCGAGATGTATTTAGTACAATAACTTTGCTCACTTGATGATATGCCATATCCGACAATAGCTCTTGTAGACCTTCACGTTCAACTGTTAATCCATCTTCATCTACTTTCGCTCCGCTGATTCCTTTATCTTCGTATATGTGAAGCAGTTGTAGTTTATTTTCGATGCAGTACCGTTCAATTTCTTCTACTTGATACGTTAGGCTATACCCTTCACGCACTTGTCCTTCCGTTGAAACTCGTACATAACCAACTACTTTCTCTCCCATATTGAGCCCCTTCCCGTTACAGCAATTACAATCCCTGTAACGTTTACCCGTTTTTTGCGGATAACGTGTGCATAACGTCCATCCGTTAAAACGTACTTTACGATGATTTCCAAAAATAATACAACCCTTTATTTTTTCCTCTACTATCGTCGTACGCTGTACATAGCCATTACAATCTATAAAACAACAATAAAAATTTAACACTTAATACACTTATAAAATTATAATGCTCTTTTAAATTTCTACGCTTAAACGCAAAAAAGCACTTGTTGCCTTTAATTGACAATCAAGTGCTTTAAGTTCATATGTTTTTAAGTAACATAAGTTTGTAAGTTTTGTAGTAACAGTATGACACCTTTTGTATGTCGTGACAACTACTACGTTAAAACTTACGAGTTTGTACGAGTCCGTTAGTTTCATGTCCATTCCATGTCTTTATATTCGTCGCACAGTAAAATGTCATCTCGCCTAAGCTCGTAATTCTTTTTCTATTCTATCATTGCACATAATACTCCATGACGGTACAACCATCATGAAGTACGTATTTTCAAACACTCTATTTTTTTCTCTCCACACCACATATACTTTATTTTCATTGATCTTTTTATGAATTATTGTATATTTAACTTTAGCAATACAAACATTGACATATCTGCAAATGAATTAGTAAGTGTAAGTTATTAAAACTAATCCTATATATCCATTCGCATAGGAGTAAAACACTTGCTTCTTCTATTATTGGACAGGGCCCATAAACTCAGTAATAATTAGAATATGTTCCTTCAATTTCACCTTTTTTAAATTCTCTACTTTTTCTTCTCCACCAAGCCCTAGTAAAGGTGTATAACCAAAACATTCTTCATACTCTGGTTCATTATATTGTTTTATTGCCTCTGGATAAGGTAACCAACCTAATGCCCTTTGTTTAAATGCTTCTTCCTCTAAAAATCTAATAAACAAGGAGAATTTTGAGGCTAACACTTTTGTTTTACCTTTCCGATAGTTAATCATAACTATATACGACTCTTGATTTTCATCTTTCTCAAAAATTATAATATCACCTAGGGATGTAGTAAAAATAGGAATCGTTCCTTTACTCCTTAAGTATGTGTCACTTACTAAAGAACTAAAATCATCCGGATTTATTACTTTTAAATAGCCATCCATAAAAGTCCCATAGCCATAAATTCTCCATGCTTCAATCAATTCTTTAGGAAGGTATTCTTTATACTTATTTATTGTAGACTCTTCTACTTTACTATTTTTTTTAAAATCACTATAAATACTCAATTGACAATCCTCCTTTAATATGTAAGTTTAACATTTAAATACGTATTTTTCCGTTGTTCTAGGGTTAAACTCTTTTCTAATTCCTTGATTTGTTCATCAACAATATCAATTCTATAC
>NZ_KV827856.1:91909-118787 GCF_001836235.1 Bacillus sp. HMSC036E02
TATCAATTCTATACCGCCATTGACTACCTAGTGAAGAATTTATCCTTTTATCCCCCAGACCACCAATATGCAACGGATTTCCCCCTGCTATTTGATCAGGATTATGAAGTGCTGCCTGTGTTTTCAACCAACTAGCTGCTTTTCCCTCAGCTTCTTCCCAAGACATTCCACTTTCAAATAATTCTTCTATTTTTTTACTTAAGGCTTTTTCACGAGCTGCTTGTTGTGCTGCATTTCCTTCTATTGCTCTACCTTCATCAATAAATCGCTTCCGATTTTGCTGATACTCATATACGGTTAATTCATTCATACCTTTTTCTTGATCCTTTAACTGTCTTGCAAATTCTTCTGAATCGAATTTAGTTTTATAATTAAAGTTTACTTCAATTTCATCAATTCGCGGAACGTTATCTAGGTTCTTTACTTCACCCGTACCCTTAACCCCACCACTCTCCAAATTCGAGATCCTACTCTGAATACTCGCTTTTTAGGCATCATGGGCTTCTTGGAATTTCCCGCTATAGTTCGTTCCAGTTCTAGCGACACTTCCATCTAGTAGCATTTCTACACCTTTAACGAATGGGGTTACGGAGTCCATACCTTTTGCTAATGTATTTTCAATTATATAATACTAGTAATTTCTGTTAGCTTTAATTCATAAAAATAACTTTTATAAATTTATGGTATACATTTCAATTAAAAAAGCACTTGTTGCCCCAAATAGACAATCAAGTGCTTTAAGTTTCATATGTTTTTAAGTAGCATAAATTTGTAAAATTTATAAGATCTGTAAGTTTTGTATTAACAGTACGACACCTTTTACATGCCATGACAACTACTAAGTTAAAATTGACGAGTTTGTACAGGTTCTTAGTTTAATATACTTTCCATGTGATTATATTCATCACCCAGTAAAATGCCATCTCACCTAAGCTCGTACTTCGTTTTTTCGACGTACAATGAATTAGAGAATCTATTCAAAGTTGTATAAACTCTACCTACTAAATTAGGATTTTTTTGTTTATATAAAAACTTTGCAACAGAACCTTTAAACTAAACTTCAAATCCAATTACTATCCATTCATCAACAATGTCCCAAAAATTTATATTATATCTAGGCTCTTTATTCGTCCACCATAAAGTCGCATTATCATTATTAGAATTCTTATAATCTACTGCAACATAACCACCCATACCACTTTTAAAGAAACCAAAAGTAGTTTGTAAATCAATTTGTAAAGGTTCTTCTAACTCCTCAATAATACCCCATTCATCATCATCAAAAAAAGTTACATTTTCTAAAGGAACTAAACCCATAGATTGACTCGCATAAAAATAGAAACCATTATGAACAGTTCGATAAAAATTTCGTATTGTTGAAGGAATCTTATCCCAAGACTTTTCTAATTCTTCATTATTAAACTCATCTTTGGGATTTCCCCCTTCATAATATAGAATTTCCCCATTATCTGTTTTAATAGTGTATAAAATTGAATATCTACCATTTGTGTTCATAAGCTCTACTTCTTCAAGGTGCCTAGACAAATAAGAAATAGTGTTTCTTAATTCCACTCCTACTTGCTCTTTCCATATCGATAAAATACTCTCAACTCTCTTGTCTACATTTTCTTCTTGAAACAATTCATACCATGAATTTGGTATTTTCACACTATCAAGTTTATTAATCTCATGGCATGATATAAGTTGTGCATTTCTTTTATATTTTCTTAAAAAACCAAGTTTTTGTTCCATAATTCTATCTCCTTTATTTATCTATATCCTTTTTATTTTCTTCAACAAAATCATCAATTTGTTTTTGTAATTTCATTTCTAATTCTTTTTCCTTCTTTATCATTTCTTCTCTAAACTTAGGATCAACTTCAATTTTTTCTTTCTTATAAATTGTCCAATCAGAATAAGGTTTAGACCCCTTAGATTTATTGGCTGCTTCACTTAATCCTAGAAAATTCTCTTCATTATTTAAAACCTTAAGTTGTTGTTCTTTCGTTAATTTATAAAAATTTTCCGTCTTTTCTATATTTTTTATTGATGCGATATGATCAGCTTGAAGTCTATCTGTAATATACTTACCAGGTAAAGCAGGGTCAGGCGTTCCTATTTTATCCTCAATGCCCTCATTAACTTTTTCCCGTAGCTTTGCAGTAGGCGTTCCATCTCTTAATTCATCATATAATTCCTTTGAGATTCTTCTTTCCCCGTATCGAGGCGGTGTTCCAATATCATCCGTACCCTTAGTTAAAACAAAAAGCGATAACTGGATTCCCAATTATCGCTTACTAAATCAAACCATTTAGTTCACTATAAAGTAACAATTTTTTTATTAGCTATAATAGTTTTAAGGTTGGTGTAATTTCTGATCATATTATTACCTTATGCACTAACGGCTTCATTATTATACTTTCATAGTATCTTTTAATATCTTACTATTCCTTACTTACAAGTATTCTCTCGATTAAAGTCAAATGCTGCTTCAACGCCATTTTTCATTAATTTTTGCAATAATACATCAAGTCCATCTGTGTAATAACAATGGATTTCTTCTTTATATAATGGTAATAATGTATGGAAGTATACTGGCCAGTCACCCTCTATTCTTTTACCATCTTCACGAAATTCCATTTTGAATGCGCCTGAACATTGTGGAAGCGGTGGTACCACCATAACACCGGAAAATTTTGTTTCTTCACTATATGGATGAATTGGCGCATTTAGATCTTGTTCTGCTCCACCTAACTGGGCTACATACGAATTTTTTAAATATTCCTTTGATTGATTTGGAAATACAAGCCACTGCCCCAACCAATATCCATTTCGCATTACATCTTGTCCAAAGTCCTGTAAAAGGCGTAAAGGCCAAGCATATTTCGAACTCGCCAAAGCGGCTACTGATACATCCCAATCCTTAGGTAGATGCATGACAAGCTCTGCATAACCACTATCTACACTCGATGGAGCTGGCATACGGAAATAGCTATTTCGATACGTTACTACTGTATGAAAATCAACCATTTTATTTGGTCCAACATCATATAATTCTACATCGGTGATCATTTTTGTATTGGCTTCTATATGATTCGTAATCATTCCATAATGTAGCTGAATATGTGACTTAAAATCTTCTATTGACGTTGGGCGTATCATTGGATTATTTTCTATTTTTTGTTCATCATTTTTCTCATCAGATTCCCATACTAATTCAAATTCAAATCCTTTTAGTTCACTTTTTGCAACTCTCTCTTTAAATTCGTTTGATACGAAAGTTTGTACAGATACAATCGGAAAATCTCCATATTTATGCTTTGTATTCAATGTACAAAAAATATGCTCCCCCCTAATTTTCTCTGTAATAAATGCAAATTTATCAAATCCACCAAAATCATCAGGGTCCGCATTCTCATAATCAATACAATCTAATACATTTAATACATTTATTGCATAACATTCGTATCGTTCATGAACAAGTGGAAGAATTTCAACTTTCCTTTTAATTAAATCAAATACTACTTCTATCGCTTTTTTTGTAAAAACAAGTGGTATTTCACTTAATAAATCTGATGGTTCCCCCTCATTTAAAAGTTTCATTTGCAGTGGATCCCATTTATCAATTACTGATTGACCTTGAAAAGCATTATCAAAGATTTCTTGTCCTTCCTCATTCTCGCACTCTAATTGATCAAAATTAGAATTGCTAATAATTTTCCATATTTTCATTAAACTACTCCTCTTAATCTTTATATAGGAATTCTATTTTCCCCGTTAATAAATTATTTCTAGTATTCTCTATAAACTTCAATATCTCTTCACGCTTAAGCTGGTGACTTATAGGTAACCGATCGATCGTTTTTAATTTTTCACTTAAATATCGAATATACTGATCACCATGTCTAAACATCATATCCCCTTTTTCATTCAAGTTATTTCGTGCACTATGCGTAATTTGCCCAGGCCAATTTGGATGATAATTCTGCGGTAAAAACACTCCATTTGAAGCTGAATTTACATCTATACCATATTTTTCTATATACTTTCTTAATCCTCCTTGTTTATTAGGAATAATATGATGCGCTTCATGTCTTGGGGGTCTTGTAATACCTGCGTTTTCCAATTCATGACCAAGTATTGTAGAAGGCTGTTTTGACACTGCATGTTCCTTAGTTAATTGCGTCCATTTTTCATCACTTCTTATTTTAATTGCATAATCATCAGCTATTTGACTTGCTTTTTCTCTCAAAGATTTTATCTGATCAAGATCTACATCATGCCCCTTTTTTAGCTCTTGATTTATATACTTTAATTCACGCTCAGTTAAATGTTTTCCATCACCGCTGACACATGAAAGCTTCCCTTTCCAATCATTTGGATGAATCTTTTCATTTTTTAAAGCATTAGAAAACCATGCTATACTCTCTTCATTTAACCCTACATCATTTAGAATTTCTTCACTATTTTTCAGCATAAGTTCTTGATCTGCTAATTTTTCATTCGGAAGAATATTCTTTTTCGTAAGAGAAGCCTCTACACCCTTAATCTTATCATCTATAATCTTATTACTTTCTGTATGATGCTTATTCACCCAGCTTTGGAAATCTGCACCACCTTGTTTAGATAATAGTAAGCCATTTCCGTCCACTTCAAAACTTGCCGATTTAGCTGTCCTATCATCTATGCTTTTGGCTATTTTTTCGCCAAGTTGATACATCTTTTCATTTCCGGATTTCTCCATTTTAAGGCTTGCTAGTTTCAAACGGTCAAGCATAATAGCTTTATTATCACGCAATGATTGTACCACATTTTTACCCAAATTTGGATTAAAACCAGGCATTCCTTCTTTGAATTTTAATAATTTGGCTAAATCAGCTAATTCACTCGTCCCTTTAAATGCTTTTACTCCTTTTCCTACTGCTCCAACAACTGGGATTGCATCTAATCCGCCAAAAATGATGTTTCCTACCCGCTCTTCTTGGCTCAATTTCCTATGTGTTCCCCAGTCTTCTCCGTCGATACCGCTTTTTATTTGTACACCTCCGTATACTACTGCGGCAGCGGCCCCGAGTGGTGGACAAAGGATTGTTGTGATGATGATTCCTACGCCTATTCCTATGTCTCGCACCATTTCTAGTTTTTTCTGTTCATCTTCTATCGATTTGTATTCAAATCCTCGTGTGGATGGGACTACTTTCTTATATTCTTCATAATTTAGTTTTGCATCTGGATTTTGTTTTTTTAGTTCTTTGTATTCCCCTCTCAGTACGTTATCAAATGCAGGAGAATCTCTAAAAATATCTTCTACTGTTATTTTATCTTTCTTCTTCTGTATTGTTTGTGGTACACTTCCGTAGCCTGCATGCGCACCTGGTAATACTGTCGTTGTTGTAGAGCCAATTCGGTTATTTGTTTCAAAACTGAGAATAGATGTATCTCTCATTTTTTGAGCAAATTTATCCATTTCTACTAAAAAAGGTTTATCTATATGCTCAGAGACTAATCGCCCTGCTTCTCCGCAATATTTTTGTAATGTCGAATAGCTATCAAGTAATTCCCCGATTTTTTGCGATTGATCTTTAGGATTAAAATGTATACTACCATCCGAGTCTAAATCTCGTATTCTTCCATCAATTCTTTTTAATGATTCATTTGCTTCCCGTAATTTTATGAGTGCATCTTTTGTAATTCGATTCATACCATCCCCCATGTTTTGCCATGGTTCAGGTCTATATTTCACATCCATCTCGTTTTCATCCCCCCAGCCGTATGGTGATTTCTACAACTTACTTAATATTTCACGTAATTGTTCGTCCTTTTCAAGCATTTCTACACATACATTTCCTACAACTGTCGCTGACCTAGAATAGTGTTCAGCCAATTCTAGTGTTTTGTGTAATATATCAGAATATTTTTCAATTACTCTCATCGCTTCACCTTTTTGATAAAAATCACAGCTTAATAAACTCTCAATATTCGTTCCAATGACGTCTACATGGATTTTATATATATTTTCTAACTTCATTACTATATCAAGTAGTTCTTGAAAATTAACTAATACTTCTTCTCCACCACCAGAACCACTATCTCCCATTGATACTTGCATTATTGAATACCTCCTAACGAGAATTGTCTCGGGTCAATTAACTTCTTATATGGCATTTTTAACACGTCATACAATTTCTTATTAACCGCATAGAGGCTCACCCAGTCATATCGATTACGATCTACATCTATTTGAACGAAATCTTCTCCTTCAGTAAAATATAAGAAACATTCCCATTTTCCTCCTCTATTACTTCGAGGCCTCGTATACGTTTCTATCGCTATAACGTCTTTATTTGATAAATCTTTTTCCTCAAATGTTTGTTGTTCTGCCTCTGTCATTCTCTTTGAGAAAAATGTATCTTCTATTTCCCTCGGTTCTCTCAATAAGAAAGGAATGCGTGTTAATAATGAAAAATATACGTCCGGTTTTGGTATGTAGTCGATCTCGTATTTTTTATTTGGTTCTATTTCTGTTAATACAGCCACTCGGTCTTTATCCTCTTTTAAAAAGCCAATTAATACATTATTCATTCTCGTGTATTCATGACAATTTTCATATTCCTTTAATAGTTCAATTATTTGAAAAGCTGCAGGGGTAATTCCATTTTCACTTGTAAGTAGGCCTTTTTCTTTTAAACTCGTAGTTGCTTTCGTGACACATTCTGCATCAAGTAAAATAATTGCGTCACGGTTTGGCAATCCAAATATATCGGTAACCCCAGCTGCACCTGCGAGAACATATAATTCAGCAGGTGCAAAACTCATTTCTTTCCCCATTCTTTTATCCCTCGTTTCTCCATCACAGTTGTTTTATCTCCCTTACTTCCGATTTATCTCCGTACGTTTGAATGCTTTTATCTAACTCTTTCAAAGCTTTCGTATGTCCTTCAAATGCCTCTACCATTTCTGAATTATATTGAATGATCAAATCAAGATAACTTAAAAATGCATCTCTCGTTTTTCCATTCCATTTCGCACCTGTGACATATGCTTTTAAGTCTTTCGCTTGGTTTAAAGAATCCTTCATACCATTTTCAATGTTTTGTGCGTAAGAAATGGCACTTGCAGTGTTACTTCCTATAATTTCAACCTCTTTACCACTCATGTTGGTTCCCTCCATTCTTTGTATGCTTAATGGATAAGTTTTTCAAATTCCTTTTTCTTTTCTTCAAAAGCCTTGGTCGCTGCAGCGTATGCTGACGCTTTCTCCGATTCTGCTTTCGCTTTATATTCCAAATACTTTGCATAAGCTGTACTTTTTGCAGATCCAACATCGCTTAATGCACTTTTAAAATAGGATACTAATGTATGTAATTCTTCATCCTTTTCATGACGTTTTTGTTCAAATTCAACTGCCGGAATTTTATTAGCTTCTAAACCATTACTTTTACTCTCATAATCTCTCTTCGCTGATTCAGCATCTTGAATGAATTGCTTTAACTCTCTTTCTTTATCTTTTAAATAATCATGTAAATCATCATACCGATCTCGTTTCCTCGCACTTTCTGTAAAACCAGACGCATTTAAAAAAGCATTGTACAATTCATCTAACATCTTTCTCCCCCTTTAGCACAATAACTATGTAGTTAAATTCGTATATTTAAACATGAATATTCATTACATTAAGAATTAACAAATAATTATTTTTACATATTGCTATTTTATCAAAGGGATTTTAACATTTCCATATTTTATGAATGGCTTTCGCATTTTTCTTCAATAAAGTGAAACTTTAATCAATATGACTATGTATTTATGTGCAGAAATAATAAAAAACACTGCCAAGCGCAGTGTTTTTTATTATTACCTTTTATCCAATTCATTCGTATTAAATCCTTGCTTGAGAGTAAGACCAGTTCTTTCTTATTTCATCAACAACTATTTCTGGATAATCCCAATGAAGCGTACGAGTAGGCTCCCTGATTCGTTATACTATTTCTTGGGCTGTTTTGTTTCTATATTCATTCCAATATTTTGGCTCAGTCGCTCTTAAAAGAACAATAGAAAAAGGATCTGATATGAATATCAGATCCTTAACTTTAATTTCTTAATACATACATCTTTTTACACGATAACTGGTTCGTACGTGCTCAAATTATCATACTCAGTTTTTACAATACTAGGTGGAAGGTTAACACATCCTCAGATTCACCTTTTCTTGTAGCAGTGCATAATGTTTAATAAAATTAAAGCATATTTTTACTTACCAGACTTAATTTTTTCGTTATATTCTTCTAAAGTTAACCCTTTTTCTTTTAGATAAACGGCAACTTCTTTTCCTACATAACGATAGTGCCATGGCTCATACTTAATGCCAGTAATATTCTCTTTATCTTTTGGATAGCGGAGAGTAAATCCATATTCTGCAGCGTTCTTATCTAACCATTTGAATGCATCGGTAGTTTCAAATTTTGCATTTAAATCTTCTACAGTATTTTGCCATTCAACTGAAATAATGTCTAACGCTAATCCAGTATGATGTTCACTTGCACCAGGATACTGAAGATATTCCAATGCCTTAGCACTAGCCTCTTTATCCGACAAGCCTTGAGATTTATAGCTTTTAACTGAAGCATCATAATAAGTTTGTTGTAATTTTATAGCTCGATAACCTGATCTTAAATAAAGATTGATTCCCTCTTTTTTTGCAGCTGCTACCATATCCTGATAGGAAGTTGCAATTCTACTATCTATTTTCATATTTGGCTTCGCATTTTGGGTGATACTTGTTAATTCAATTCCTAGTTCCTTTGATAACATATGCTCTCTATTTACAAGGATAATTCTCCAATCATTAACATCAGAGATAGGTAAAACATCTTTTTTCTTCGCATGTATTTCATTTTTATTTTTATCGTTATTATTAGTAGTTGCCTGAGATGTTTGCTTTCCACTACAAGCAGCAAGACTCCATCCCATTGCTAATACCAATGCTAAAATTATAAATTTTTTAATTGTATCTCATTCCCTTTTTGTTTATTAGTCTTTATACCAATTTCCCAACACGTCTCTAGGAATCTCCTTGAAATCCTTCAAAGAAACGGGACCGACAAATTTTTTAATTCCATGTTTTTTAGAATTTTCATCCGAATAATCTTTTAAAAATTGAATTTTAAATTGTTTCTTACCATCGGCATAGTCGGTTACTGTCGGTACGATTGCCGCTTGTCGTATACCAAAAGTTTTATCTTCATACTTAACAAATTGTACATAAGATAATCCTCCAACTAATGTTTCTAATTTTTCTTGCGCAGAAATAAGATTTCCAAGAGAATAATAGATTAGCGTTTCATGTCCATCTTTATTTTGTTTCCACTCAATTGGTTGAATTACATGTGGATGATTTCCAATTACTACATCTACACCTAAATCTGTTAAATATTGAGCAACTTCTTTTTGTTGCTTTGAAGGTGTTGAGGTATATTCTACTCCCCAATGCACCATAACAATCACCATATCAGAGCTACTCTTTGCCTTTTCCACATCATTTTGTATCGCTTTTTTATCAATTAAATTTAAAGCCCAAGACTTATCAGCTGGAATTTTAATTCCATTCGTACCATATGTATAATTTAGTAACGCAAAACGAATACCATTTTTTGTAATCGTTTTTATTTCATTACGCTCGTTTTTACTCTCATTAATACCTACCGGGATAACATCCGGATATTTCTTCCAGTATTCTCTTGTATTCGCAACACCTTTAATACCCATATCCATAGCGTGATTTGTCGCTTGCGTCACTATATTGAATCCAGTGTCCACTAAAGATTGGCCTACTTCTTCAGGTGTATTGAAAGTCGGATATCCCTGTACTTTTAAATTATTTCCGGCAATCGGAGTCTCCTGGTTCACTATAGCAAGATCACTTGATTTAACAGCTTTTTTGATATTTTCATAAATATAATTATAATCATATGAACCGTCTTTTTGTTTGCCATCTTTAATTACTGCGTCATGATATAAATTATCACCCGTAGCTATTAAATTCACAACCGATTGTACTTTTTTGTCTTCCGTAAAATTAGGAGACTGTTGGATAGGACTTTTATCTACCCAATTCGGTGCTTTTAACGATGTATCTATATTGGATTCAGCCGGTGGTAATGAAGCTTTAGACGTCTTAACATCTGTATTACCACAAGCGGTTAAAAGCACTAAAAAAATAAGACATACTAAAAAAAACTTTTTACTTCTCTGTAAAGTATCTAACATGTGATCCTCTTTTCTGTTTTATTCCTTATAACCAGTTCTAACAAATCATTCTTTAAAACAACGTATTTTGGTTTTACCCTTAATTATGGAAGGACACTCTGTTACACCTGCTTCGGAATATACTAATAATTGTTTTCCGCTTTCTAGCAATCTATCGATTCCATCAGAAGTGATAGGTTACTAGAAAAAGATGATCCATCAGGATGTCGACTAGTTTGATATACCTATTCCAATTGCAATAACTCGTTTAATATTTAAACAAGATAGGAGAATCGTTCATATAGCCTCTTCTCTCGCTTTATGTTTAAGGTGCCTCCAAAAAAGGGATCGTTGCTGTACCCCTTTACATAGTGCGAAATTTTTGTAACTAATTTCTTTCATTCAAGCGACAAACATTATACCGATAACAATAAGTAAGACCCAAGAACTTATTTTACCAATATACGAAAAAAGTAGCAATCTTTTGTCCCATATAAAGAAGCCCATTAGGAGAAATGAACGAGAGATTCATTCTATTCAATTCCTGCATTGATTAATAAAAAAACAAGCCACCCAACTATTGGATGGCTCTATACTATAAAGAGAATTTGTTATTGGATTACTTCAATTTCCCTTCAAAAACAATCTTCCTACCGCACGGTTCAACTACTGTTTTGCCGTCTTTTTTTACTTCATGAAAGATTGGCTCTTCCATACGACGAGACGGAGCGTAGCCTTCTTGTTCCATACGTGCTAAGCAGTCTGTAATTGTTTCATTTTCAAGTACTTCAAATTTCTTTTTATTAGGTTGTTTTGTCATGCCCTAACCTACTTTCTATTTTTCTTGATGCAAATTGATTTTTCATGTAGACCATATATAACATTGCGAGAATTCCCATTATAATCATAACCGCAATAAAAAAGCTTGTATACTGTATTTTTTCTATAAATACGCCGCCTAATACAGGTCCCATAATACTTCCTAAACTAAAAGCGATTCCGGATAATATATTACCTGCCGGTAGTAAATGTCTCGGTAATAAATCAGTCATAAATCCAAGCCCTAAAGAGAAGCACGATCCAATAACCATACCCGCTAAAAGCATGCAGGCAAAGACGATCCAGTAATATTGATCAAATACGGCGGCAAGTAGAAAAATGCCCGTACTTATGCTAAACGTCCACGTTAATATACGGTCCCTTCCGTATTTATCACTCAATATACCGAGCGGAATTTGTGTAATAATACCCCCAACTGCAAATGCTGGTAATAAGAAGGATACATCTGAAACAGACCACCCTTTACGAAGTGCGTATACTGGTAAGTTACTGTTTAGCATTGCTTCAAGTACGCCATATGCAAGTGGTCCTAGCAGTGCAATCCATCCTAATCCAACAACTTGTTTATAACGAGAAAATGATGATTCACTCTTTACTTCTCTTTCATCTTGCGCTGGGAATGCATTTTTTGTTGGAAGTAGTAAAAGCCAACCTATTAGACAAAGTATAGTAGATATAATAAATGGCGTTGCAAGACCGTACTGCACAGTGCTTGCTAAATACGGGCCAACGGCAAAACCAATTCCGAAGAATACACCGTATATCGATACTTGTCTCCCTATTTTACTTGGGTCTGATGTTGTCGTGATCCACGTTTGTGTTCCGACATGAAGCATATGATCTCCGACTCCAACTAGAAATCTAAGGATAAACCATACCCAAAACGAAAATGTTTGTGTAAAAAAGAATAATGAAATAATAACGAGAAACCCACCTATAACAATAATCGGCTTCATTCCAAACCTTTGCATCGGTTTTTCAAGAAACGGCGAAATGACTAATATCCCAATGTACAATGCCGTCGCATGAATACCATTAATACTTGAACTAACCCCTTCTTGTTCAAAAATCATTGCAATGGCCGGTAAGAGCATTCCTTGTGATAAACCCGAGATTGCTACAATCCCAACCATAATCCAAAAAGTAAAACGCATTGACATCCCTTTCCCTCTCCTTCTCACGCTTCCACTTTTCATTATAAACTGTTTCTGCAAATGCGTGTACGAATATTCGCAATAAAAAACAAGCTAAAAGAATGAATCTTTTAGCTTGTTACCTTATCCTTCCCAAACTTGTGCTTTCACATTGTTATGAAATTGCTTAAAGTATGGATGTTTATAAAAAGCAGTTTCATATAAGTATTGCTGTGCGTTAGCGATTGGTGGCTGCGGATATTGCATTTGTAAAGGAACTACAGCTGGCGAAACTTGCATATACAGCGGTTTTATCATCATTTTTGTATATGCGTAATGATTATATGGCGAATAAGCGATGAAAAATGGTTGATGCATTGATAATCTCCCCTTTAACATACAAATGTTATAGTATATGCAATACTGTTCATTTCGGGGATTATTTCTGTTCTAACCAATTCTCTACATGTTTTATAAATACATCTAAACAATCAATAAACGGCGAGTGTCCGCAATCTTCTAATACCTTCAACTCTGCATTTTGCAAATGTTTCGCTAATTCCTCACCGACTACTTGCGGAACGACATAATCTCTATCGCCTTGTATGACGAGTGTTGGCGCTTTAATACGATGAATTTGCTTACTTCCCTCTACAACCCCATTATATTCATCTGAAATATTAAATGTAATGAGCGCATAATTCACATCTACGAAATTACGTTGCGTTAACATATCATCTAAATACTTTTCATAACGGTCCGGTTCAGGTTGGTTATGCGTATATATTAATAGATTCCATACTGTACGGTAATATAGTTTGTTCATATTTTTTATCGCGTCTAATACTGGAGCGATTTGTACTGGATCTTGTGCAATTTCTTCTTTCGTCTTTACTAAACTTGATACAATCGGCTGCCCATTCGTATCTTTTTTAAAGATTGGGTAACCTTTCATTCCTACTGATTCTACTAAAATTAACTTTTCTACAAAAGTTGGGTGGTTCGCTGTAAATTGCATCGCAACGCCACCGCCCATTGACCAGCCCATTAATGAGAATTTCTCTAGCTTTAACTCGTCGATAAATAATTTTACATCTTCTGCAAAGTCTTGTAATGAATCTATCGATTGATTATACGTTGATTGTCCAAACCCTCTTAAATCAAGAGCGTAAATATGGTATTGATCTTGCAACTTTTCAATAACTAAATCCCAATGTTGTGACGATGTCATGTTCCCGTGAATGAGTACAAGAATATCTGTATTTCGCCTTCCAACTTCCTGATATGCAATCGTTTCTCCGTTCGATAGTGAAACAAACTCCATTGTTGCAGGCTTAATCATCACAAGTTCCCCCATTCTATTTAATAGAAAGAAAATTCTTTACTTAATTAAAGAATAGCACGTAGAATGTACGTTCGCAACATAAAACCTATAAGAATTTTTTACATAAATCAACATGTCTATTACTAGACAATTATTATAAAAAAGTATATAGTTAGCTAGGTAACTAATTTGAAAGGATCAAAATACATGGACGAAAAACAACATTTTTTTCACATCGTCAGCCAGACTTCTCGAAAGTTTACGAAGAAATTTAATGAACGTGTATCTCCAACAGGGTTATTTAGTGCGCAATGGGCTGTTATTTTCCGCATTAATCAAACTGGTTCTTGTACGCAAACAGAATTGTGCCAATATTTAAATGTTGAATCACCAACGATGACTCGTACGTTAACACGTATGGAAACGATGGGATGGATTATTCGTACAGAAGGTAAAGATCGCCGTGAGAAGCTCATTTCTTTATCCGAAACAGCGATAAAGATGATTCCAATATGGCAAGAAGAAGTTGATACTTTCGAAGAAAAAACGCTAGAAGGTATTAACGAAGATGATTTACATCAAGCATTTCAAGTGTTACAACAAATTATTAAAAATTTAGATTAAATTGGAGGGATGACGATGCAAAGTGAGAAACTTTGGACGAAGGATTTCCTCGGAACTTGTTTTAGTAGTCTATTTCTCTTCTTAACATTTTACATGCTTATGACTACTCTACCTGTCTATGTAATAGACGGCCTAAAAGGAAAACCTGAGGAAATTGGTTTAGTTGCAACTGTGTTTCTTATTTCTTCTGTTTTATGTAGACCATTCACAGGAAAATGGCTCGATGATTTAGGAAGAAAGAAAATATTATTTATTTCACTTTCATTATTTTTAGCCGCTACTGTTATGTATTTCGGTGCGCAAAGTTTATTCTTATTACTTGCCCTTCGCTTCTTACACGGTATTGGGTTCGGGATGGCAACGACAGCTACTGGTACGATCGTAACTGATGTTGCGCCAGCTCATCGACGAGGCGAAGCACTTGCATATTTCGGCGTATTTATGAGTCTGCCGATGGTAATTGGTCCTTTTTTAGGTTTAACAATTATTTCTCATTTTTCGTTTACTGTGTTATTTATCGTTTGTTCCGTATTTTCATTACTTGCATTTTTATTAGGACTACTTGTAGATATTCCACACGAAGCACCTGTTAGCAAACAAAAACGTGAAAAAATGAAATGGAAAGACTTAATCGAACCATCTTCTATTCCAATTGCACTTACAGGATTTGTTTTAGCCTTTTCTTATAGTGGTATTTTATCCTTTATTCCTATTTATGCGAAAGAACTCGGTTTAAGTGAAATTGCAAGTTACTTCTTTATTTTATACGCACTTGTTGTTGTCATTTCTCGTCCATTTACAGGAAAGATTTTTGATCGCTTCGGTGAAAATGTACTCGTTTACCCTGCTATCATTATTTTCACAATCGGAATGTTCATATTAAGCCAAGCACAAACTTCATTTTGGTTCCTTGGCGCAGGTATGCTAATCGGTTTAGGTTACGGAACATTAATTCCGAGTTTCCAAACGATTGCGATTTCTGCCGCTCCAAACCATAGACGTGGTTCTGCGACAGCTACGTATTTCTCATTCTTTGATAGTGGTATTGGCTTTGGTTCTTTCATTTTAGGTATTGTCGCAGCGAAATCCAGTTATCATAATATGTATTTTATCGCAGCTATTATCGTTGCGTTCACTTTACTTTTATATTATGGATTACACGGACGAAAACAAAAATTCAAGAAACAACCTACAGACGGAAAAATTTCCGCTTAACGTTAATAAGGAAAGTAAACTTCCCCGTTTACTTTCCTTATTTTGTATTTCTTTCAAGACGAGCGTATACTTATAGTAGAAATAAAAAGGAGGGCCATATATGAAACTAAAAAAATCTCCCCTACTCTTACTTATACTAACATTCATATTTGTAATTACAGGGCTTGGGTTTACTTACTTCAAACAAAATAAAACGACCCCATCAAAACATAATGTGACAAAAGAAAACTGGTTAAATGACCCTTACTTACGTTGGTCATATACCCATATGAAAGAATTCACTTTAGTTAATAACGTAAAAAACAATCCTGACCAAATTGCTCACTTCCCTTCCGCATTGCAAAACTTAGACGATTTTGCTGTGGAGCGTAGATTCGGAAATACAACTCCTCTAAAAAAACTTTTAGACGATAACAAAACAGATGCTTTTGTCGTTGTACATAATGGACAACTTGTTTACGAACGATATTTCAATGGGTATAAACAGAATGAACCTCATGGTATGGCATCATTAGCAAAAGTCTTTACCGGGGCAATTATACAATCTCTCGCTGAAGAAAAACGTATTGACTTAGAAAAAACAGCTGACACTTACATAAAAGAATTAAAAAACACACCGTTCGGTAATGCCACACTTCAGCAATTAATGGACATGCAAGTGTCAGCAGAATACCCGACCCACGGATATGAGCAGCCTGGGCTAGAAAATCAAGATGCACAATTATATTTAGCTAGCAATATTTTACCCCGCGGCAAAAACTACGACGGTCCGATGAAAATTTATGATATGTTACGAGAAGCCGAAGAAACTGCACCGCCTGGTTCTTCCTTTTCTTACAATAACGGATCAACAGAAACGCTCGCTTGGATTATTAGAACTATTACTGGTAAATCACTAGCTGAAAATGTAAGCGAACGAATTTGGTCTCAAATTGGTATGGAAGAAAACGCGTATTACGTTACAGATGAAACAAAAGTAGAACAAGCTAGTGCTGGATTAAATGCAACTGCTAGAGATATGGCGAGATTTGGGCAATTACTATTAAACAACGGGGAATATAATGGAAAACAAATTCTCCCTTCTTCTATTACTGAAGATATAAAAAATGTCCAAGAAGGTGAACTTGCAATTGGCCCTGGAGCTTCCATTTCTTATCATAATCAATGGTGGATTCCGCACAATGAACAAGGTGCTTGTGAAGTGTTAGGTAGTTACGGACAAACACTTTACATCGATCCGAAAGCAAATATGGTAATCGCCCACTTCTCTTCTAACGCAACGCCAAGTAATGAAATACATTCGGTTTACTCAAATATGTATGTTGCTATTGCACATTATTTAGAAAAGCTTCCACAGTAGTGGAAGCTTTTTCTTGTTGGGATATTTTATTTATACTCCTACATATTAGAAGATACTGAAAGAATAACTGCTTAAAACACGCCTATCAAAATTTATATAAGCAGTTTACATGTTTAATTAAGTGTTTAACTAATACATCCACACCTTTTGGAGAATTCGTTAAAACACTTCCCTTACAAAGATTGTCTGTTCATATTGGTCGAAAATTTCTTCTATAGATGAAAATAAAGTTTCTTCCGGGATGATGAACTTTATTTTTTGACCATTTTGCAACAGTTGTTTTGAAGCCAGCTAGTAACCTTTCTCTATACTATCCCTATAAGTGCTACCCCATTTCCAACCGTTTTCTTCTAGTATATTAAAAGCAGAATCTGATACAAGGCTCTATATCAACCTATCAATAAATTATCACCCTATAAATATCTGAATTTTCTTTATATTAGAGGTTATCTCCCAAACAACCTCGAATAATTGTAATACATATACATAAGGAGGCTGATCTATTTTGTTTCGTTCCTTTACAAATGGTTGCGTCGCCTTAGTGCAACGCTTCTTGCCAGAACCGTTTATTTTATCATGTTTACTAACTGTTTTTGTTATCTTCTTTGGTATGTTTGCGACTCACCAAACCCCTGTAGAAATGATTAATCACTGGGGTAATGGAATTTGGGGACTCCTCGCCTTTTCTATGCAAATGGCACTTGTACTCGTGACTGGATCTGCTTTAGCAAATGCTCCTCTTATTAAAAAGGGATTAACGAAAGCTGCCAGACTACCAAAAACGAATGGACAAGGCATTATTGCCATTTCAATTGTAAGTTTACTTGGTGCATACATAAACTGGGGCTTTGGAATTGTTGTATCTGTTTTATACGCAAAAGAAGTGGCAAGGCAGCTGGACGGATTAGATTATAGACTAGCAATCGCCTCTTCTTACTCTGGATTTCTCATTTGGCATGCGGGTCTTTCTGCCTCTATCCCTCTTACGTTAGCAACAGGCGGTGAAACGTTAATTAAAACGACTGCTGGAAGTATTAAAGAGGCGATTCCAATAACAGAAACGTTATTCTCACCATACGCTCTCGTTCCAGTTATTATTTTTCTCATTACGATGCCTCTCATTAATAAGGCGATGCATCCAGATGAAAAACATACGATCACTGTAGATCCTAGCGTGTTCCATGAAGAAGCCGCTGCTCAAGAAGTAGAAAAAAATACATTCGCTGAAAAGATGGAAAATAGCATTATTATTACACTTTGCGTTGGATTGTTAGGTCTCATTTATATTTTCAATTACTTTTATACGAAAGGTTTTAACCTTACTCTCGATATCGTGATTTTCATGTTATTAATTGCAGGTCTTATTTTCCACCGTACTCCGATTCAGTATATTCGCGCTTTTTCAGACTCTACGAAAAGTGCTTCTGGCATTTTACTTCAATTTCCGTTTTACGCAGGAATTATGGGCATGATGATTGGAGCAAATAGTGAAGGACTTTCACTTGGAGGAGCTATTTCTAATTTCTTTATTAGCATTTCAAATGAAACGACTTTTCCGCTCTTTACATTTTTAAGTGCTGGCATTGTTAACATTTTCGTTCCATCTGGCGGCGGTCAATGGGCTGTGCAAGCACCAATTATGATTCCAGCTGGCGCTGAACTTGGTGTACCTGCTGCAAAAACAGCAATGGCAATTGCATGGGGCGATGCTTGGACGAATTTAATTCAACCTTTCTGGGCATTACCAGCATTAGCGATAGCTGGTTTAGGTGCTCGTGACATTATGGGATTTTGTGTTGTGAACTTACTATATGCGGGTTTTATCATTGTCTATGCTTCTTATTTATTTAAACGAAAAGCTAGTTTTATACTAGCTTTTTTACATAATAAATCACTTATTTCCCATGCAATTTATAATCTTCTCCCACTCTATCTCCGTAAGATGTAATGACTCAAATGCAAAAAAATCTTCGCAAATTTTTCCGATTAAGTGTGGATGTTCACTCAAAAAATTCCACTGTAACGCTTTAGGAAGAAAATACATTTCATATTCTTTACTTCCCCGTACTATCTCATCTACTTCTCTTTCACAAATTCCTCTTATTAAATAATCATTTCTTAACTCTATTTGAATTTGCTGAAATGTTTCGCTACATTTTTTCAATTGAAGTAAACGCGTAACATACTTCCGAAAAAGTTCGCCGTCATACTGAATACAGTTTATAATACGGTCGACTTCATTCATAATGTACGAGCCTTTTCTTCTCTTCATTAAATACGAGGACTGGATCAAATTGTTCTTTGTATAAATCAAGCAGCGTAACTGAATGATTTGTTTCCGGTAGTCCTTTTTGCACATGATTTAAAATCGCCGCGTTAAAACTTGAAGAATTAGGATGAGCGTATACAATTAGTACGTTCACTACATAACAACTCCCTCTATACGTTAAAGTTACCCCTTCTTTAACATCTTCTCTACAATCTGTACGTTTTTCGAACTTTGCAATAATCGATTCAATAATATAAGTAATTCTTCTTTTTCTAAATCTTTCAGTTTCTCTTTAACTGCACTCTCACCAGCACCTTGAATATCATAAACAACTGCCGCCATATGCTTACAAAGATTCTCATATGGACATTCGCAGCTACTTTCTGAAAAATCTTCGAGATCGATAACTACTTCATAATTTCCTGCATTTCCAGTAACGAAAGCAAACACTTTTTTATCATGTATTTCAACATCTTCTACATGTCCATCTTCATAATATTCATATCCCTTATCTACAATGTACTTTGGGATCCATTTCGTTATATCTTTTAATAAGTAAGCGTACATAATTGTACCCCTTCCTTTAATTCCCTTTTGACTTCAAAAATCCTGTATGTTATTCTAATAACTGTCAAATAGCAAGTCTATATGACAAAACGACTGACACCTATTCGGCGAAGGTGTCTCTTTTCATTTGCAGCCGATATGAATTGCCTCTTTCAGGCACATTCAATTTTTGACACTACACACTCAACACCATTCCCTGTATCAGGCTGCTTTAGCAGTCTTTTACTCTACATACTCCGTTATTTTAAGAAAAAAAGAGAGCTTAGCTCCCTTTTCTCGCCTTATACAATACCCCTTTTTCAGCATAGAGATATTCATCAGCTAATGTAATTTTCCCATCCAGTTTTAGTTCGTCTAATAATCTTGATAAATAAAATTGATGCAACATCTTTTTCGTGAATTTTCCTTCATGATGCGAAACGATATGTTCTTGAATATCTAACAATGATATCGGCTTATCTTGCTCTATCATATATTCATAAACTGTACTACGCAGTTTTACGTATTTTTCGAGTGTCACAGTAATGCGCAACCCCTTTCTTCTTAATATAAATTTTCGTAATCGGTTTTTTTGCAATAAAAAAACCTCTCCGATAAGAAGAAGTTACGTATATATCTTCGTCTTATCTCCCAGAACAAATATGTTCTGCTGGAATTAGCACCTGCATCGCGGTTGCTGGGTTTCATCGGGCCAGTCCCTCCACCTCTCTGGATAAGAAAATATTCACTTAATTCTTACTATACGTAATTCCACTTTAATTGTCAAATAAATATAACAAATTATATTTTCTTCCTTACTGTTCATACTACCCATATACGAACACGCAAGGAGGATTATGAAATGCATCAAAATGCTCGCGGATATGTACAAGATTCTTTTCAATCATTACAAGAAGCTAAAAATTGTTTAGAAGAAGCGCTCGAAACAGTTGAAAAAGATTTTAATCGCGCTCGTATTGAACAATCACTTTATGCTGTTGAACAAGCTATTCAACGTTGCGAGTACACCGTTCACATTTTAGAAAAAGATTAAAAACTTCCCATCAATTGATGGGAAGTTTTTTCAAATGGCATACTTCATAATTATTGCCGTTATAATTAAAAAATATACAGAATTAGCAATTTCTAAAATTCCTACTTTTATAATAGAAATTTTTTTGCCATACAACACAATTGCTCGAATGACACTTGGTATAAAAATAAGAGAACACCAGGGATTAATCGCAAATACAATTATCGTTAATACGATATGATATCCCCAAGATATAAGACGATACTTCGGATTATTTTTTTCACGAATCATCGTTTTCACATAGAACGTACTACCTAAAAAGTATAAAAATGAAATAAGTGCAATGAATATAGCTGTATGATCGATTTGCTTCATTGAAAAGGAATAACTAATTAATCCACCGATACAAAACACAATAATCGCACAAATATCATTTAATAGTGCTCTTTCATTTTTTTGACGAGCGTAATACATATTCACTATAAATAATGGAATCATTACTATTACGAATAAAAGAATTCGCCACTCATATAATAAAGAAATCATCCCAAATAGGAACGCAATGCTGAAATAAACAATGGCAGCTTGTAAAAACTCTTTTTTTCGTCTTTGCTTTATGTATGTAAGAAATGGATACGTGGCTAAATAGATAAAAAACCACGCTAAAAACAATGGAATATGATAAATAGTAGGTTTCCCAAGTATGACACTTAATAAAAAAGGAATAACAAGCATAGCCCATGCACCATGTTGCTTCGGAATAACTAACTTCATTAACTATACACCTCCCTTTTGAAAAAAGTTCTCACCTACCATTATACAAATAATTTTATATAATAACGGATGTATATTAAATCGATTTTTTGACAAAAAAATGCTCCTTACAATATGTAAGAAGCATGAAAGAGGCAAACGAATATGTAAGTCGCGACCCTACCTTATATGAGTATGCTTTTCTATGTCACGTTATGCTCATCTAATATACCGTATTTCTTTTTAAATCTTGTAAGAATCGTAATCCATGAAGTACTAAATAGTAATAAGAAAATAACATTCGAAATCGCATGGCTCAAATCAAAGTAAAAACTTGCGATATAATACGAAATGACAGTTTCCCACGTTGCTTCTCGTATAAAACCGAGAAGGCCCCAGAAATTCATAATCCAGCCAAATAAAAAGCCAACAATTACTCCGTAAAGAAGTCTTCCCCATAGCTTTTTCATAAAAAATGTATTACGAAGTAAACCTGCTATAAAACCAATCATACCCCACGAAAACATTTGCCACGGTGTCCATGGACCTTGTCCTAAAAAAATATTAGATACGATTGCTGCTGTAGCACCAATCATAAAACCAGTTTCACTTCCAAATACAATTGCAGAAACGATAATGACAAAAGAAGTTGGTTGTACACTTGGTAAAATAGAAAATGGCACCCGGCTTACTGCTGCAATTGCCGCTAATACAGCAACGAGAACAATTTCACGTGAAACAAACGCCTTTCTTTCAAAACGGATATAGAAAGGTAACATAATAACCGCTAATATAAACAAACTACTTAACATGTAATAACCGTCCATGACAAGTGTCGTAAAGAGTAATGTGCCGATTATTACTGCAAAGATACATATTATGAATGCAACATATCGTTTGGACACGCTTCGTACACATCCTCCCACGTTAATGCATATGGCAATTCTTTTCGAATGAATCGGTTAATAGATGTTGTATAAAAGAAGTTGCCGCTAAAAAATTCTTTCGGTGCATCATTCATAATGACTGTTCCATCAAATAACATCATACATTGATCAACGTATTTCGCTGCAAATTCAATGTCATGCGTCGCCATTACAATTGTTGTTCCTTCTTTTTGTAGCTTCCTAAATAGCTCTCCTACTCTTTCTTTCTTCCATGGATCTAACCCCTTTGTCGGTTCATCCAGTAATAATAAAGTCGGCTTTGATAATAACGTCGTACATAACGCAAGTAATTGTTGCTCTCCTCCGCTACAATCGTGCGGATGGCGTTCTTTAAGCGAATACAACCAAAACTGTTTTAGCCTATCTTCTGCTATTTCTTTTCCTTGTTCTCCGTATAATTCACGTGCACGTTCATAAACCTCGTCCCATACTGTATCAAATGTAAAATGATAATACGGATGCTGCGATACATACCCAATACTTTTAAATCGTTCTTTCGAATCAATTTTATGTATCACTTTTCCGTTCCACTTTACTTTCCCTCTTCTCGCTTTTTGTAATCCTGCTAAAATCGTTAACAGTGTAGACTTACCTGTACCGTTCTTCCCAACGAGCGCTACCCATTTTCCTTTTTCAATCGAAACTGATAAATCATGTAAAATAAGCGGACTATTTTTTTCATATTGGAACGAAATATGCTCTGCGCTTAAAATTACCTCTTGCTTTTCACTTTGTGCTATTGGCTCATTTACATATGATATCGCTGCAAAATCATTCATTTTCATTTGCGCCTCTCGCACTGTAAACGGAATATCTCTCACATTCCACTCTAAAAATAGCCTTGGAATTTGCGGAATAAATGGACGGAATGATTCTACTCCCCACATATCCGTAATAACAATTTTAGGACTACCATCATACATAATACGGCCATTATCCATACAAACAACGCGTGTTGCAAGCGGGATAACTTCATCTAAACGATGTTCACTTAAAATAATCGTAATTCCAAGTTCTTCATTAATCCGTTTTAATAATCCTAAAAACTCTTTTGCAGCGATTGGATCTAACTGCGCTGTCGGTTCATCTAATAATAGCAATTTCGGCTGCATAACTAATACCGCAGCTAAATTAACAAGTTGCTTTTGCCCACCAGATAACGTGTGAACAGATTGATGCAATAAATCTTGAAATCCTAAAAAGCTAATAAGCTCTGCTATTCTTTTTTGAATAATATGTGATGGTAATCCGATATTTTCTAAAGAAAATGCTAATTCTTGAATCACTGTATCCATAACGATCTGATTTTCTGGGTTTTGAAATACCATCCCAATTTCTTGGGCAGATAACAAATCAGCTACTTCCTCTATTAAAACACCCTCATAAAATATCTCTCCAGAACGCGTACCAATTGGAAGTAACTCCTTTTTAAAATGTTTTAATAAAGTCGTCTTCCCAGATCCCGATCCTCCAGCAAGTGCAATAAACTCACCTTTTTCAACAGAAAGAGAAATATGCTGTAACGCTTTTTCATTTTCATCAGCATATACAAATGATAAATTGTTTATTTCTGTATGCGCCACCATATCCATTCTCTCCCTTCCATTATGATTGGTAAACTAATAAACATCGTTAATACGACAAACATCATCCCATCGTATTGCTGAAATAGAATCGATTCGACTTTCGGATAAATAATCAATTTCCCCCCGCCATAATTACTACATATAATAGCAGCTATAAATAAAATGATTAAATAACTGAGCGTATACCAATCGCGCCTTTCCATTCTATAGCGAATATACGTCGTACGCTTCGTTACACCAAATCCACGAGCTTGCATAGAATCTGCCGTTTGCAGTGCATCTTCTAATGAACAAATTAATAATACTTGCAGCAATTGCATACCATTTTTGACGCGTTCAATTATCGAACCTGAATCTACCTGCACACCTTTCGTCTTTTGAACGAGTGTGATTTTCTTTAATCGCCTCATAAACAAAGGAACAAATCTCACTGTAATCATCGTTAACAATGCAACTTTCGGTGAAATTCTTGAAAACAAATATAAAAATTTATGACTGGAAATAATATCATTGTATGACGCAAACGTAAACATAACTGCAACTAGTAATAACCCCATTACTATTCCAAACATAATCGCCTCAAGCTTAATACGGCTATCACCTAACCAAAATAACGTAGTTCGACCTCTATGCGTTAATAACGAATTAAATAAAATTACCATAAAGAAGAAAACAATTGTGCTCGGTAGCATCTTTCTTATCTTTTCGCTATTTCCTTGCATCACATTTAACATAATAATTAATACTATTGCTCCAATTAAAAAAAGAGGATGAAGACACATCGTACATAGTATCATCACCCCGATATAATAGAAAAAATTCACAAAAGGATGTAAAGAAGAAAAACTTATTTTCATAGCCCTTTACCGAATGCCTTTCTTATTGTAATACGTATACCCACTCAATTGTATCTCCTGGTTTTACCGTAGCTACACCAGCACTATGGTTTGGAAAAGCACCGTTCACACGATATTTCCATCCACTAGTATCCGCAATATCTTTTTCATATAAATCATTAATACCTTTTACATAAATACTATCTCTAGATCCGCTTGCATCAACATCTAATCCTGTACGTTGTAATACTTTATACACAGTATCGCCATCTTGTACATCCATCTTTTTCGCACCCATTATATATCCGTTATTTCCTTTTACCGAGATTGTTACTTGTTTTGCTTGCGGTTTCGGTACTGGTACTGGATCTGGTTTTGGTGGTTCAGGTTTTGGTACTGCCGGAGTCGGTATCGTTTTCTCCTCTTTATTCGGATCAACTTTTTGCTCCTGCTTCGGTGTTTCTTTCGGCTGATTCACAACCTTTGCTTCTTCTTTTACTTCTGGTGCTTTCGGTTGTTGTTTCTCTTCTTGTACTTGTTGCTGCTCTGGTTGCTTATTTACAGCCGGCTGTTCTTTCGGTTGTTCCTGTTGTTTCTCTTCTTTCTTTACCTCTGGTTGTGCCTGCGGCTTTTCCTCTTTCGGCTTCTCTTCTACTTTTTGTTCTTGTTTCTCTTTCTGCTCTTCTTGCTGCTTTTGCTCTGATTCAGCTTGCTTTTCTTCTGTTTTTTCTTCCGGCTTCGCTTCATCTTTTTGTTCTTCTTGTTTCGCTACCTCTTCTTGCTTCGGTTCTACCTTCTTCTCAGGCTTTACAGCTGCCTCTTCACATCCGGCAAGTAGCCCGAGCGAAAGCAGTAAAGAAATGAACCATTTCACCTTACTCATCCTATCTCTCACCTTTCATACGAAAATTAGGAGCAAATATTTGCTCCTAATTTTTTGTTAAGCTGCTTTACGTCTCCATAATACATATGCAGAAGCAATACATAATACACCCATACCTACTTCTGTTGCTGCACTATGAGAAGATGCTCCTGTTTTTGGTAGACTGTTACCGTTTCCGATTTTTTTATTCTTAACCGGTTCGTTATCTACAACTACTTTTAGATTTTCATCTTTTGTTTCTTGTTGTACTTGTTTTTGTTCTTTCGGTTCTTCAGTAACTTCTTTTTCTACTACATTATTTTCTGGTTCAACGACCTTTTCTGGCTCTTCAATCGGTTTTGGCTTAATTACATTACCAGCGTCTACATTAGACCAATCATAAATAGATTTTCCCATTTCCTTAAATTGAAGTAATGCTAAAAGAGCCTGTTCTGTAGCCATTCCGTTACCATTTTGATCACTTGGTAACCATTTAAATTCACCATTTGAAAGTTGATATGATAATAGGTTTTGCATTGCCTTATGAAGACGATTTTGATCTACATCTTTAACAAGCGATAATCCAATAATTGCTTGCGCAGTACTATTTGAATTTTCTTGTCCATCAGCTGAAAAACCGCCATTTTGCAGCTGTTCGTTATATAAATACGCAACAGCTTTTTGTATAGCTGGTTTCACATCTGATCGCTCTTGATAAGGAGCTAATGCTGATAAAACCATACCTGTTACATCAACGCTACTAGCACTATCTTTACTACCTGAACTATTATAAGTCCATCCACCGTCTGTATGCTGATTATTTAACAGTGCTTCCACTAGAGCAACTCTATTCCATTTTGATTCAACTGGAATCTCATACTTTTTCGTATCAAATGCAAGTAAAGCAAATGCATAACCTGTAACAGAATTCACTTTATCTGACTCATACAATTTTTGAACTAAATTATGTCCACCTACATTTTTAGGGTCTGCACTCATTGCATTCATCATAATAATTGTTCTAGCTAAATCTGTCGCTGAAAAACGGTTAATACGCTTTTCTACTTTTTCAGTTACTGACTTAACATAATTTAATTTTGCCTCAATTGGCACATTCTTTCCAGAACGAGAAAGCGCTACAGCTACCCAGTCACTTTCAATTCCATCTTGTAACATCTTATCTGATGTTTTAGAAATGGCTTCGTTTAATTGTGCACTTGGATCTTGAATGTTCTCTTGCTTTGGTTGTTCTGGTTTTTCCCCATTTGGCGTTTTACCGTCTTGGTCACCTTGGTTTTTCCCATC
>NZ_KV827856.1:118887-198965 GCF_001836235.1 Bacillus sp. HMSC036E02
TTTTCCCATCTGGTTTTTCACCGTCTTGATTACCTTGGTTTTTCCCATCTGGCGTTTTACCGTCTTGGTCACCTTGATTTTTCCCATCTGGTGTTTTACCGTCTTGACCTTCTGGTTTTGGTTCTTCTGTTTTGCCACCGTTAGGTTCTTCTGTTTTACACGTCCCGAACTTATCTAACGTTTCTTTCAATGTTTCCTGGCTTATATTGCTCCAGTCTGAAACAAAGCGAAAGACAACAACATCTCCAGATTTTAATTTATAACTATCTGCTCCGACTTCTGCAGACTTATCATTTACATCATACAGCCAAGCACTTGTAGCCCCGGCCATTAAACCATCGATGCCTTTTACATATGTTCCAAACGACATCGTTTCAGATTCTACCTTGTCCCCCATGACCTTTTGCAGCAAACTTAAAGCTGTTTCCCCATCTTTAATTTGCTCTTCTTTCGGACATAACATAATGCCTTTTTGTGATTCCCCAATAATTGCAAGTTTTGCTGTATTTTCTTCAGCAAACGTAATATGTACTGTATTCGCAAAAGAAACAAATACAAGTGTCACTGCCATTAACGACGTAAGCAGCCACTTTTTCAACATTGCCATCCCAAAATTTCCTCCCTTACTACCATTTACACAAAAAAAGGCCCTTCAAGGGCGTGCGATTGACACTCTCTTTTTGTAAGTGTCGAACAAAAATGTACAACACCTCCTACCCGCATTATTCGCGGCTATATTTGTATAGGAAAAATAATTTTGTTTATGAACGTATCATTGTGATAACATTCACTTTTCTTGGCACAACTTACTCCCATTTAAGTTATCGTAAAACGATAAACCTATACATTCTGTAAATTTTAAATTTCTGTATTATTTTACTATTGACAAAGAATTTTGTCCATGCTTTATCGGATTTATTTTCTAAGAATAATAACTTATTAACTCTTAACTATGTAAACTCTTTTCACTAATAATGACGCCATCTTCATCCGCATAAACATATTCATTTGGATTCCAATCCACTTGTCCAAAATGCAATGAAATATTTCGTTCTCCTTTTCCTTCTTTCACACTTCTATTTGGCATTGTCCCTAACGCTAAAATACCAATATTAATATTCTTTAGTTCACTAGAATCACGAACATACCCATTCACAATAATTCCTGCTAGCTTTCTTTCTTCTGCAATAGCTGCCAAATTATCACCAAGTAACGCACAATTCCTAGACGCTCCGCCATCAACAACTAATACTGTTCCTTCTGGTAATGTTTGCAATCCTTCCTTCACTAGTACATTATCATCTTTCACTTTTACAGTTGCAATTTTCCCGTGGAATTGTTCTTTCTTCCCAAAAGACCGAAAAGACTGGCGACATATTTGTAATTCCTTTTCAAACTCATCACATAGATCTGTAGTTTTCCACATCTTGTTCCCTCTTTTCCTTTTTCTTTCTACATAACATATTCTTGGCTTATTATCGTTTCCCTGTCTAATATTGCAATAATTTGTATGTACGGGAAAAGGATACAAAAACTATTGCCTTAAGAAGCTACCTTTATTATAATCTATTTCACAGATTGAATTCAGAATATTAAAATTAATAAAGTGAAGAAGGAGGAATTTTATGCAAATACAAACTGAGGCAAAAAAACAACCTAGTAAACAAAAGTTTAAAATGCCTGATGCGTACGTACTACTATTTTTTATTGCCTTACTTTGCGCCATTGCTACGTATTTCGTTCCTGCTGGAGAATTTAAAAGAGTTACAAACGGGACCGTTACAACGACAATACCGGGAAGCTATCATTCTGTTCCGCAATCACCTGTAGGATTTGTTTCTTTTTTTACCGCTATTGAAAAAGGAATGACACTTGCTGCTCCGATCATCTTTTTAATTTTATTTACAGGCGGTGCCATTGCCATTCTTGAAAAAACAGGTGCTCTTGACGGTTTAATCTATCATGTTATTAACAAATTTCGGAATCAGCAATTACTTTTCATTTGTATCGTTGCCGCACTTTTTTCTATTCTCGGAACGACTGGCATTATCGTTAATTCAGTTATCGGTTTTATCCCCATCGGTATCATCGTTGCACGCACATTAAAATGGGACGCTATCGTCGGTGTAGCAATTATTTATTTAGGCACTTATGCTGGTTTTAACGCTACTATTTTATCCCCCTCACCTTTAGGCATTTCACAAAAGATCGCAGAACTTCCGATGTTTTCGGGAATTGGTTTACGCACAGCTATCTATATATCTTTTTTACTTGCCACTATCCTTTATATTAATTGGTATGTAAAGCGCTTGAAAAAATTGAATAAAGGAAGCATTCTTGGCGACAACTGGTTTCCAAGTAACGCTCTTTCAAGCGAAAAGGAAGCAGAGAAAAAAGAAGTTCCTTGGACGATACGTCATAAATTAATTTTACTCGTTTCAGCTTTATCATTAATTGCATTTTTAATAGGCGCTTTTCGTCTACATTGGACGGACGCAGAAATGACCGCTACTTTTATTTTCATAGCAATTACAGCCGGAATAATAGGTGGCATGAAAGCAAACGATATCGCTTCTACTTTTCTAAATGGCTGCCAAAACCTTATCTATGGTGCTTTAATTGTCGGAATGGCTCGCTGTATTTCAGTCATTTTAGAACAAGGCAAATTACTTGATACTATCGTTAACCAGCTCGCACAGTCTCTTGAAGGACAAAGCCCTGTATTTGGTGTTATCGGTATGTACGTAAGTAGTGCCGCATTACATTTCCTTATTTCATCCGGAACAGGAGAATCGGTTATTTTTATTCCGATATTAGCTCCATTAGCTGATTTCATGCACATTACACGCCAAGTTACAGTACAGGCTGTTATGCTCGGCGAGGGTGTAGTAAACTGCCTTAATCCAACTTCCGGTGTTTTAATGGGCGTTCTCGCAGCGAGCGGCATTTCTTATGGAAAATGGATTCGTTTCATGGCTCCACTTGCACTCATTTGGTTTATCATTGGACTTGTTTTTCTTATTGTTGGGGTGAATATTGAGTGGGGACCTTACTAAATACTTAACTAGATAAATAAGTACTATCGTTCCATATAAATATCTATTCTATTTCCCTCACTAGTCCTATAAAAATCATTTATTCTAGTAAAAATATAAGAAGGGATTGATCATAATGATCAATCCCTTTTATCAAAATATAATACCTTTAAAAATCTTAGTTCCAGATTTTATTTACCCATTCTGGATGATCAATAAAAGGATTGCGGTTATGTTGATATTTTGTAAAAATCACTTCATTACGCTTTCGCTCTAAATCATCGACCGGGTCTTGTTCATTCCATTTTAATAAGACAGATAGTTTCCCCATGTATGGATCTTTATTGTTATTCACTTTTTCATTTAGTTCTAAATCTATTTCGCCGTTGTCTCCCTCGTAACGAACAGCCATATAAAACAGCATTCTAGCAATATCTCCTTTTACACTATCACGAGGTTCCCAAGAATCACTATCATATTTACATTCTGTCGCTTCAGAATGATTCACACCACCATTATCAAAATCCAGATTTCCACGTGAACTATTTACAGATACATCCGTCGCTCTTAAATGATGTAGATCTGTTCCAGGTCCTGCAGTCGTTCCAAAGTCACCGTGAGATTTTGCCCAAACATGCTCTCGGTTCCAGTTATTTACTCCTGATCCATTCGTAAGTTTCCCTTGCGAACGACCAGTATATAAGAGTATCACATTATTTTTATTATTTGGGTCCTCATCAGTATCTCTTAGCGCTTCCCAAACCGCACTGTATGATAGCTTTGTATGATTATCAATAATATTATGCAGTTCCTTCTTTAATTCTAAACCCGTTTTTCCTATTGCGTTATTATAATATGTATCGTCATAATTTTTCACAATAATCTCTTGTGCTGATGCAGAAGCTACTTCACCGTGTATAGTATCTGTGAATGATAGAGATGCAGAACCTAAAATAAAAAATGAAGACAGTGTAATCATAGCAAGCTTTGTATTTCGAAACTTCATATACCCATTTCCCCTTTAAAATATAATTTGAAGCTATTCACTAAAAAATGCTTTCTAACTCCCGAAACCTTTTAGAAACCCCTACCCCTTTTCTGTTTATTTAATACAAGACTCTATCCAGTCTGTATCACTTCTAAACTTTTTATTTATTCACATTCCAAACAATTTCACTTTTAACAAGAAATATCCTTCTCCTATAAAGATTATTAAAATATTCTTTACAATTTAAAAGTAGTTTAATATTAACTTATAAATTTAAATTTATTTATGCAATAATGCATATTTGATAAATACTTTAAAAAACAGTTTGAATAAAATGCATTCAAAGAAAACCGTGCCACAAAACAGATACAATCTAAGACAGAAATAATAAAAATCAAGATGATAGCTCGACTTTTCCCTTTTCCATAACTGTCTTTATTTTTGTGTAAAACCTTTCTTTCCCTGAATAATACGCACAAAAATAGATTGGATACCATGTAGGCACCAATCTATTTTAATTAAAGAAACTGTGTCAATTCTGCGTTCACAACACGTTGTGCAGTAATAATAACATTTTCAGCTGTTAGTCCATAAACACTATATAGTCCACCAGGTTGATTAGGAACAATTTGAACTTCATATTCAAATGCTTGTCCAAAAGTAGGATGAACTAAACTTAGAGTTGCAAAAGTAGAAGCATTAGAATTCACATTGAAGTTTACCTGTTCAATTAATACTAATGAACCGTCAAGTCTAAAAACTCTAGCTACTCCAGTAAGTGGGCCCGCAGTACGGTTAAGGATTTTCACCCTAACTCTATTTGCATTAGCAGGTTGATTTCCTACGTTTTCAATTGGTCCTGTAGTAAGAGCCATATAACATCACCTCCATTATATTATTATGATATTCAACGATAAACATTAATGTTATAGTCTAATTACCCAATTTACTTAAAATAAAAAGAAGCTCCAAATTCTATTATATTTAGGTCATAGATATTAAACTTAATAAAATCAAAGGCAGGAGCATATTTGATATGTTCCTGCCTTTTTATTGTGGGATACCGATAAATAGCCCTCTAGCTAAGATTTTAAAGTGCTACAAAATCAAAAATTTTATCTCACCACAGTTTTCTACGAGAATCCAGTGAACAGCTTATTTACATAATTTTTGTTCTCGGAAGTTGATTTTGTAGCGCCCTTTCTCGTAATTCACTATGTTTTCCAAAGAAAATAGTGAAAAACAGGGCGATGAATACATTTACAAAATGACAAAACTGTAAGAATACACGAATGTTTGTAAGAAAGTTCGATGTTTTCTTTTTCCTTTTTTTATTATAGTGAAAAAGAAGAACAAAATATTCTCTTATGTAGGAAAGGAAGATAATAATGATTGATCTATTAAATAAATGGATGTTAGAAAGTACAGCCAATTTTAATATCGTTGTAGGACTTACAGCACTTCTATTTTTGGGTTCAGTAATTGCACTTATTATTATTTACAAAAAAATTGGTAAACCGGTTGAAAGAACAAATACTATTTATTTAAAAATTACTTCTCGTATGTTTACTACTCAAATTCTAATGAATGCTATATTTATTTCTTTAGTTGGTAAAGATATTGAGAATTTCCGTCAAATCTTTATATTATTTGAAGCTTTTGTATTCTTTATTGGAGCTATTTATTCGTTTAAATTATATAGACAGGAGTACAAATGATTTACTTATAAGAAACAATAAAAAACAGTAGTGATTTTACATTACTGTTTTTTATTGTTCATTTTTAATTGTAAACTTTTCATTTTTAGTTAACTGTATATTCTATACATATGAGGTTAACATAACCCATCATTAGCGTTAGCGAGGAAAAAGGACAACCCTGCTCTCACAAATGAACCCTTTTTTAGTTCTATGAATCTATACATATTATATACATTCCTATCCTAACGTGGTTTTAGTGCTCTTGTTTGTTACTGGATTAGCCAAAAAACTGTATAAAATCTTGCATACTATTAGCGTGTTTTTTCAAAAATACTGGCATCCCCCAATTTGTGCTTTCTTATGGATATTTCTTGACTCCTCATTAAAACACTCTCCTGTTCTTTGTCTATCTTTAAGAATAAACCCTGCTTGTTTATTTCAAGTTCTTGCATCGAGGTTTTACCTTCTCCCAAAGCCAAACAAACAATTCAGATTACATGCCTATATCAAACTAAACATTCAATCTTTATCCAGTTTGTAAATAAAATAGGATAATCAGCCCCATAACGGACTAACTATCCTATAAATTATTATCTAAATTCAATAAAGTGAGACTTTAATCAGCCCTCACCAATCGGGCTTTTACGGGCAGTTGATCCCCACCTAATTTCTTTGCTTCCGCTGAAATTTGAGATGAGGGTCTTACTGCCCGGCAAATAGCGGGATAAAACTAGAACTTCTTTTCCTATGTATCATTACTTCGTTACCTCACCAAACTGCGCTCTCGTCACCTTCGCCAAGTCCTCTACTTTCAGCTCAATTTGTATACCAATTTTCCCGCCACTCACTATCATCGTTTCAAGTGATTGGGCACTTTCATCAATACATGTAGAAAATAGCTTTTTCATTCCAACTGGTGAACAACCGCCGCGAATGTATCCTGACACTTTCGTAATATCTTTAACAGGAATCATTTCAATTTTCTTTTCACTTACTGCTTTTGCGGCAGCTTTTAAATTTAGTTCCTCATCTACCGGAATAATAAACACATGATAATTTTTACTATTCCCTTGAGCGATTAACGTTTTATATACTTCTCTCACTTCTCGTCCAATTTTCTCGGCTACTGATACGCCATCAATTTTCCCATCGTCTGGATCATATGACATCATCGAATATTCAATTTTTTCTTTATCTAATATTCGCATCGCATTTGTTTTATCTTTTTTCATAACGTTCTCCTTAAAAGGTTATTTCATATTATTAAGTTTTATTATACACCCTTTTCCATTTCTCCTACATAACTTCACGTATATTTCAAAACTAAAAATATTGATAATTCAAAAATCATCTGATATAATTTGGAAAAACTTATGTTAAGGAGAGATTTGTAATGCGAAATTTTAATACTTCTTTCCAACTTCATCATCATACGTAACGCCGTGTATCCGAAGAAAAATTTTTCTTCGTGGGTACAGGGCTTTTCCTGTTGACCCACGAAGCGTTCATAAAGCTATGTGGGTATTTTTATACTCACATAGCTTTTTTTAATTTAAAAAGGAGTGATTACAATGGAAATGAGAAATGTAAAAGGAACGAAAGACTATTTACCAGAGGAACAAGTGCTGCGAAATAAAATTAAAAGAGCTTGTGAAGATACGTTTGAACGATACGGATGCAAACCTTTAGAAACGCCGACGTTAAATATGTATGAGCTTATGTCTTACAAGTACGGCGGTGGTGATGAAATATTAAAAGAAATATATACACTTCAAGATCAAGGAAAACGTGAGCTCGCCTTACGATACGATTTAACTATTCCATTCGCAAAAGTTGTGGCAATGAATCCGAACCTCCGCCTCCCTTTTAAACGTTATGAAATTGGGAAAGTATTTCGAGATGGGCCAATTAAACAAGGAAGATTTCGTGAATTTATACAATGCGACGTTGATATTGTCGGTGTAGAATCAGTCATGGCTGAAGCGGAACTCATGAGCATGGCGTTTGACCTGTTCCGAACATTAAACTTAGAGATAACGATTCAATATAATAACCGAAAATTGTTAAATGGTATTCTTCAGGCCATTAACATCCCTACTGAATTAACAAATGACGTCATTTTATCATTAGACAAAATCGAAAAGATTGGGATTGATGGTGTACGAAAAGATGTATTAGAGCGCGGAATTTCTGAAGAAATGGCTGATACAATATGTAATACTGTATTATCTTGTCTAAAGCTTACAATAGCTGACTTTAAAGAAGCTTTCAATAACCAACTCGTTGCCGATGGAGTAAACGAATTGCAACAATTACAGCAATATTTAATCGCTCTCGGAATAAATGAAAATACGATATTCAATCCGTTTTTAGCAAGAGGACTGACAATGTACACAGGTACTGTATATGAAATCTTCCTAAAAGATGGCTCAATTACATCTAGCATAGGTAGCGGCGGCCGTTACGATAACATTATCGGAGCATTCCGTGGTGATAGTATGAACTATCCAACAGTCGGTATCTCATTCGGTTTAGACGTTATTTATGCAGCACTATCGCAGAAAGAAACAATCTCATCTACAGCGGATCTATTTATCATCCCGCTCGGGACAGAATTACAATGCTTACAAATTGCCCAGCAATTACGTTCCACCACTTCCTTAAAAGTTGAACTTGAACTAGCAGGACGCAAATTAAAACGTGCCCTTAATTATGCCAATAAAGAGAATATCCCTTATGTGCTTATTGTTGGTGAAGAAGAACTTAGTACAAACACTGTTGTGTTGCGGAATATGAAGGAAGGTAGTGAGATGAAGGTTCCGATTTCTTCTTTAAGTAGTTATTTATAATACGAACCACCCTCGTTTGGGTGGTTTTTCTATTTTATAGATTATAATTAGTTTACATAAAATAATTACAATCTACTCAAAGCTACAAATATATAATATCAAATTATTCATTATTTTTGGTAATATATAGCTATGAATGATTTTAGGAGGATTCACTTTGAAAACCTACATACAAGCACTAAAGTGGACTACAGGTATCTATCATCTTTTATTACTTCCTTGTTATTATGTATTTCCAAGTCTTGTTAACCTATATGGGATACCTTTACTTCTATTGATTGTGTTACATATCACTACTATTTTATTAGCTAAAAAAGTAGACATGAATACGTACCCTCATTATATCGGCATTATCGTTACTCTAGTTGCCTTTTTCCCTTATATAGACATCGTTCTACATATGATAGCAGCCATTTTCCTTATATTAGATGCTGCTTCTACGAATGCAAAAGAAGTTTATGATTCATAGATGGATAAAATGAAACTTTAATCCATTGAGTTTTGAAATAGGTCAGCAAAAAGGATTTACTTTTTAAGTAAACCTTTTTTCATTTTTAATTACTTTCCTTACTCCAGAATAATAAAAGAATATTCTGTTTAATTTTTATAAATTTCTAAATATTTATAAAACATTCAAATTAACATACATTTTAGTTATGTAAAAAATCTAAGTTTTAAGGAGATGAATCCATGCTTAAAAAGTTGATAGCAGGTGCATTATTAACTGTTTCGTCGTTAACTGGAGGAGTGGGATTAGTATCAGCTAGTACCGAAAAGGATTATTCGATTTCCTCTTTCGAATATGTAACTGTAGATGAAAAGACTGTTGATTCGTTTAACAAATTGAGTGCTCCATCAAAGAAAGACGTAAAAATAACATTAGTTCTACCGAAACAAAATCAAAATGGAGACTGGTTATCTTATGGATTTTCGAGCAAAGAAAGTTTAGAGTCTTTTATTGAAAAAGATAAACAAAGGTTGAATAATTCAATCACTCCCCTTGGTGTTGGTGGAAGCGGACCTGGTAGTACAGACTTCTATAAACACACAAATCAAGGTAGCGAGTATTTTTCTCTAAGTAGCGGTTATAAAAACTTGTCTGCTAGTTGGCAAAATCAAATTGTTTCTGTACGTACAGCATCCCCCACTGCTAGCTATTCAACAACGCTATGGGAACGTACTTCAACGGACGGATATGGAAAAGGTGTTGTTTTTAAACACGCTGATTGGTATGGTCAAATTGCAAACTTAAATAACTTTCCAACTTCAGCAGTTGAAGTTGGAAAGTAAAAATATAGAAATAAAAGGTGTTTTCACGTATGGAAACACCTTTTATTTCTACAACTATTTCACATATCTCGTCTATACTAATTTCAACTCTTAATTATTATTTTTCGTATTCCTACTCTCCAAAACCTTCTCCATATTATGAGTTGCCCACTCCATCATTAATAAAATCATTGGACGAAGAGATTCACCAAGATCGGTTAACGAATATTCTACTTTAGGTGGCACTTCACGGTATACTTCACGATGTATGATGCCATCTGCTTCAAGTTCTCTAAGCTGAAGTGTTAACATTCTTTGTGTGATATTAGGTTTTAATCTTTTTAATTCATTAAACCTCTTTTTCCCATCTAATAAATGATACAAAATAACACCTTTCCATTTTCCACCAATCACCTCTACCATCGCTTCAACTGGACAAGAATATTTATTTAAAAATGGGTAATTTATATTTTTTTCATTTGAACAATCCATAATAAATCCCTTCTCTTAACAATAGTATCTTTTTTGATACTATAACACATAAATGTGCGTACTTGTATCTATGTTACTTTAAAAATATAATTTACTTACAAAATAAATTAACGAAAAGAGGAACTTTTATGACAAATACAAACGAAATTACAAAAGAGAAAATTATGGAGGCTTTTCATTTCAGACATGCATGTAAAGAGTTCGATCCTATGCACAAAATTTCAGAAGAGGATTTTAAATTCATTTTAGAAACAGGCAGATTATCTCCTTCTTCTTTTGGATATGAACCTTGGAAATTTATTGTCGTACAAAATAAAGAATTAAGAGAAAAACTACAACCGTATTCATGGGGCGCTGGTGGGCAACTTGCAACAGCAAGCCATTTCGTCATTGTTCTTTCAAGAAACATTAAAGATATGCATTATGATGCAGAGTATATTAAATATATGATGAACGATATTATTGGATTGCCTGAAGACACTCAAAAAATTAGATATGAATTCTTCAAAAAGTTCCAGGAAACAGATTTTAACTTATTACAATCTGATCGTACTGTATTTGATTGGGCATCTAAACAAACTTATATTGCTTTAGGTAATATGATGACGAGCGCAGCTCAAATCGGCATTGATTCTTGTCCGATAGAAGGATTCGATAAAGAGAAAGTAGACTCCTTACTTCGTCAAGAAGGCATTATACAAGGCGATAATCTTGAAGTATCAGTTATGGTTGCCTTTGGTTACCGTAAAGAAGATCCAAAACGTGATAAAACAAGACAGACTATGGATACAATTGTTGAATGGATTAAGTAATATAGCACACACAAATAATGCTCCTAATAGCTGTATACTCATACTAAAGAAGAATGAATTGTTTTCTTACGTATGAATTTGGTTTTTCATGGAAAGATATGTTAGTATGTATACAGTTTGAGTGCTCTATTTTTAGAGTCGAACAGGAGGAGAATGAATATGTCTGATATTGAAGTTGGCGAAGTGTTTACTCTTAGTGATGAGAATAACGAAGAGCAAGAAGTAGAAGTACTTGGAGCGATGGATGTCGAAGGTGCAGAATATATTGCAGTTGCCTTTGTTGAAGATATCCAAACAGAAACTGAGGAAGACATTGATATTTTCTTTTTAAAAGTAGAAGAAGATAATGAGTTTTCATACATTGAAAATGATGAAGAGTTTGATAAAGTATCTGCTGCGTTTGAAAAGATTTTGGATGAGCAAGAGCAAGAATAGTATGAATGAAAAACACGAGGGCGGGTGCATATCCGCCCTCGTGTTTTTATTCATCACTCATTCAGTGATTTATGCAGTAACTCCAGTACATCTTTCATCGCAAAAGGTCCATCTTTTTTAACATGCTCTGCAAATTCTGAAACGAGACGTAATGTTCTCACACTTTCGATTGGATGTTCTCCTGATGCACTTTCAGCTGAAAGCATAACTGCATTCGTCCCGTCCAGTACAGCTTGAAACACATCAGTCACCTCTGCTCTTGTTGGAATAGAATGATCTACCATAGATTGAAGCATTTGTGTTGCTGTAATGACATATGTATTCGTTCGATTACATTCCTGAATCATCATTTTCTGTAAAAGCGGAATGCATTGATACGGTAACTCTACTCCTAAATCGCCCCTTGCAATCATAATTCCATCTGCTTCTTTACATATATCTTGAAAATTCTCGATTGCTTCCATTGTTTCTATTTTTGCAATTACATTAGGTGACGTTTCTTTATACTGTTGTATAAAATCTCGTATTTCTTTTATATGACTAGGTTTTCTTACGAAAGAACACGCGATAAAATCAACATTCTCTTCTAAAAGAAACTGAATATCTTTTTTATCTTTCTCTGTAATAGCTGGTAAACGAACAGCCGCATCTGGTAAATTAACTCCTTTATGAGATGAGATATTGCCACCTGTTTTTACCTTCGTTTCTATTTTGTCCGTACTTATCTTTTCAACAATTAATTCAACTTCTCCATCATTAATTAAAATTCTACTGCCTACTTTCACATCATTCGGTATTCCTTCATAATCAACACTCGCTTCTGTATTACTCCCTGTAACTGGTTGTGTATGTAAAATAAAAGAATCTCCTGCCTGAAGTGTAATTTGCCCTCCCTTCACTTCACCTAATCTTATTTTAGGTCCTTGTACATCACCCAAAAATTTAATAGAGTCATCTAATGATTTCACTAAACGAATGATGTCTTTATGACTTTCATGCGTGCCATGCGATAAATTCAGTCGAACAATTTTCATACCATTCTTTATTAACTGCACTAACGTTTCTTTATTATTACTTGCGGGTCCAATTGTACAAATTCGATCGATTGTCATTTTTGTCACCATCCTTTTTTTAATAAGTTTCCCATATGAACTTAAAAATAACAGAGATTCTGACATGAATAGATTTAAATTTACATGAATTTCATAAAATTAAACCTGTATCCCTTGCTGGCTAAGCATTAGAAGATATATTCGCTTTTTTGCAAATGAAGACATGTTGAATCGAAAGTAAAAGAAAAGTTAAGTATGGGATAAACCATTGAGAGTTTCGAAATTTTCATATATTGTATGAATTGAGTTCGAACTCAAAAATTTAAAAAGGTGGGAAAATTAGTGAATATGAAAAAATCTTTATCGGTGACAACTTTAGGGTTAGCGGTGTTAGGTTTTGGTTTTACTAATAACGCAAGTGCTTCAGAGATCGATACTGTAGACAAGCAGCCCGTTTTAGTTGACTTTGATACAATTCAATCAACAAAAACATCTAGTGTTCCTAGTTTGACTATTGCAGCTGCACCTAAGAATGACTCTAACATTAGCGTATATACTCCCTTTTTTGGTAACCCATATGCAGTTGCTAAATCGAAATCAACTACGACCGAAGACTATGTTTATGCAAAAGCAAGAACTTTCAATGGCGATGGCTCATTAGTAAATACGAAAAGTAATAGTGCAAAAAAATCATCCTTTGTAAGTGCTACAGCAACCAACACAAGCATTTATTATGGAGATGATTACGCTATCGGTAATCATACCTATAAATTAAGTGGTTATAATGATGTGAATCACGAAACAAAAGCTTTCTGGTAAGAAAGAGAAAAAAGATATGCATCTTGCATATCTTTTTTCTCTAATATTTTACATATATTGAGGTGCTATTTATGAAACAAATATATATTATTAGCTGTGTTTTACTTATTTCAGTACTTACAATTTATATTTTGTTCAATACTTCAATCATACAACCTCATCCACCTTCCATAGAAAATAAACGAGAGCAACAAACCAATACTATTTCTTACGGATTGAAGGATAATCAAGGCCAACACATTAACAATGGCAGTACAATTACTAGTGAGGATAATAAAATTAATGTAACATTATCATTCGTACATACTATTAATGAAAACCGAAAATATGGATTAATTGTTCTAGAAGATTACGAACAAAAACCTTTTAAAATAGAAGATACTACTAATGAAATATCACACTATTTTTTTGATATGAAACCAAACAGTTCAATTACTACGAAAATCTCTTTACACACTTCTCCTAATGCAAGTGAATTAACCTTTTTAATAATTAAAAAACCTGAATACAAATTAAAAGATAATAACTTAAATAAAGCAGCTATTTTAGAAGATATTCTAAGTATGCGATATTCAATACATCCTCTTCAGAAAGAAAACGAAAAAATAAAACTCTCCCTTATAAATCCAGATGCAATTTTAAAAGACGGTCTTTACGAACCAGTATTTGTTACGAACCGTGAAGAGAATTTACAAACTGTCTTCTTTGAAAAGGAAGGCAAGCAATTAATTCTATCAAACGGTAATGAAACAAATGATGAAATGACTTACGCAATCGTGGCTTTTAAAGATTGGAAACAAGTTGAAATATTTAACAATAGAAAAGTTGTTTATACTAAGCTTGCACCTGAAACGAGACAAATCTTTAATTTCACATTGCCTTTAGTGGATCAGGAAAGTAATTTTCAACTCGTCGCTTTTCCATTTCCTTTTAAAGTTAGCGAAGAAGATTATATCAGTCAACAAGCATTCAGTTCCTTTCGCATCGTAATTGAAAATGAAAATAAATAAGTTATACTGTGCACATTACAACAACCTAAAAAAGGCCTACTCACACGAGTAGGCTTTTGAAACTATGAAAGTTTCGTCAATAACTGATTTAAATCTTTTTTCGTTTTCGTCGTTAAAGATTTCATTTTATTAATATCGATTTTTTCTTTCTCCGCTCCTACAATTAACGGATACATACTTTGACCGATTGTTTTAGAATCCGTCGGATGTGATGCCTCTAGCTCTTTTTCAATCACATCCCACTTTTCATTAATTTGTTTGCCAAGCTTATTCACTGTTTCCAATTTCGGATTAGCAGCTAACTGCTTGTCCAAGCTATCAATTAATGCTACAACTTCTTTAACGTTCGTTTTCACAGCAACACTTTTCTTCGGATCTTTCGTTGTCTTTCCGTTATTGTTTGTGCTTGTACTTGTGCTTTGATCTGCTGTTTTCCCGCTAGTCGTTTGATCATTTGTTTTTCCTGTCGTTTCTTTTTCTTTTGTTTTTACATTTTCGTTTTGAGTTGACGTTTTGCCGTTACTTTCTGTTCCTGATGATTCTTTCGTATTTTTTGCATCCTTATCTGTTTTTTCATTTGAAGAAGTATTTGTTTCTTTTTCAGTATCTTTCGTTGTTTTTGACGCTTCATCTGCACTTGTCGTTTTTGCTTCTCCATCATTTTGCGCAGTTACTTGCTCTTTCTTTTCCGTTTCTTTATCTACTGAAGGACTACAAGCTGCCATAGTAAGCATTGTACCAATTGTAATCGATGCGATAGCGACCTTTTTCATTTTCATATAAATCCCCCTATGTTTTACATAATTTATCCTCCCCTTTACGATTCGATTCCCCCTTAAAAAATCCCTTTTCATACGAATTATCATCTTTCCGACAGTAATCTTCATAATAATACGTACAAAAACTGATAAACTCATTTTAATATTCGAGTTTCTTCTACTTCATTTTTCTGCTCGCAAGTAAAAGAAAAAGAGTATATTGTCACATTAAGAATTACTATCTTCATATGACAATATACTCTTCTATCAAATTTTTATCTTTCTTGACATTTTATTTATACAAAAAAATAAAATTTTCTTTCGTTTTTTGTTTCTCAACATTTGTTAACATAATATTTTTATGAATAACCACCATTCGAGTGAATGACTTGCCCAGTAACCCATTTCGCTTCTTCACTTACTAAAAAAGAAATTAAGCGCGCAGCATCCACCGGTTCTCCTACTTTACCTTGCGGGAATTTCCATACTAAATGATGCTTCAGCTCCTCTGTAATCCATCCTGTATTCGTCGGTCCTGGATCTACAGCATTCACTGTAATCCCCTTCTCCATTGCAACTGGTGCTACTGACTTTGTAAATGCTTCGATTGCCCCTTTCGTTGCTGCATATGCTAGTTCATCTGGCATTGGGCCTACTGACTGTCCTGAAGTAAGATTAATAATACTCCCGCCCGTTTTAAGTGAATAATGTTTTATAAACAATGAACTTAATAGCATAGTAGCCCGAACATTAACTGTATAATGTTTATCCAACTGCTCTACATCTAATTCCTCAATCCTCGTATGAGTAGAATATACTGCATTATTAACTAGAATAGATGGATCACCTAACCGTTCTGATACCATATAAAACAAACGATTTGGCGAATAAGACTGCGATAAATTGATTTCTGCCATTTCACATCGAACATCGTAACTTTCAATTTCCTTTTTCAGCAAAAAGGGTTCTTGATCACTCATTCCCCATGGCATCGCTTTATCATACTTTGGCCAGTACGTGAAAAAAATGTCTATCCCCTTTTGAGCAAGCACCTTGCATACAGCTGCACCAATTCCATTCAGACGAGTTGCCCCTGTTACAATTGCTATTTTCTTCACCTTTTTCTCCTCCATCTATACACAGATCCCCTGCATGAATACAGAGGATCTATCTTCTTATTGAATATTTGACAGTATACGTTCAGCACCTAATTTTAACATTTTAATAAAGATATAATTTACAATCGTAAACATTACAAATAAAACGATAAACATAACCCATAGTCCGACATGAAGGAAGAAGTATAATACACTTACTCCCCCCACAATAATTAAAGCTATTAAAATATTAGCCAAAAAATTCCACAAAGTGGTATATCGACTTTTAAATAATTTCTGCTCTGTATCCCAATGAATATCTGCAGTTTGTGCGTCCCAGCGTGTTCCGATTAAATTAATTAATAACAACCCGTTCGCACTTAGTAAAAACCACAGTATCATAAAGACTGGAGAAATCCCAGCTACAACTGCCATCGTAATACCGAATACTGCTAAAATGATCACATTAATTAACCAAGCAGTGATTGCTTTCGCAAAAAAGATATCCGAAGCCTTTACTGGTAAATAACGATTCACAAACCAAGAGCTTCCATCTCGCGAAAATGACGTTGTTGCAATGACGTTACTACCCATTAAAAATAACGATGCACAAAGGCCAACACCAATTGCAAATCCCGTTGTCTCTGGATTGTTAATATACTCTGTAATAAACTTTAAATTCCCATCTTGCACAAATAAAATAAAGAACAACATAATCGGCATAACGAAAGTTTGTACAATACAATTTAAGAAAAATTGTGGTGTACGGAATAACGTTTTAAATTCCTTTTTCACATACGCTTTTAAATGTGAACTTTGTACCGTTGATTTCTGTAATCCTTCGGCTGAAATGACCTCTTTTTTTGCTGTACTCGTTGAAAGTCCAATAACCCCTTTTAAATATGTACGCTCTGCAATGTAATAAAACAACACAAAAAATACAAATGAAATAAGTGCAAAGATTAATACATATAAAGGACCCTTCCAATTTGCATTTTCTACTAATGCCACTGCTCCGAAATATGTAGTTGGAAAATAGTTTGTCATTTGTACTAAAAGAGAAGATTGGTTGTTCGCAAGGTAATCCGCAATTGCATCTTCAGAAAACGAACTTTTATTTTTCCACTGTAAAAATACATTAATTCCTACAATAAATAGTATACTTACAATTCCAATAAATATATTTCCTCGGTCTTTATTTTTTGCTATATTTGTATACCTCATAATAACTGTCATCAGTAACGAAGCTAGTACTAACGGCACAATCGGGAAGAGTAAGTAAATAAAAATCATGTATATGTAATATGTAATAAATGCGCCACTTTTTAATCCGTACGTAATAAAGATTGGTAATAAAATGAATGAACTCATTACGTATTGTGTTATTAATACTGTTAAAAATTTTGCCGAAATAATCTGGGCTGGTTTTAATGGTAATGGTAGTAACATTTCAATGTCATTGCTGTAGTAAAATACAGTTAAAATGTTCGTTATACTCATTAAAAATACCCATATACTCGCAATCGCAAGTCCCATTGCGATAATCATTCCTGGATCTTGCCCTAAATGTATCATTCCCTCATACATTGCGTGCGTGATAGAACCAAATAGTAAAAAGCCGACAAATAAAATGGCTGCAAATGAAAATACATACGCCCATCGCTTCTTCTTATCTGTTATAAAATCTGCATAATTTAATTTTAATAATACTTTCGTTAACGTCCAAATTTTACTCATTGCCCGTCATCTCCAAGAACATTTTTTCAAGTGATTCATTGGATTTAAAATGATCTCTCATTTCATCTAAATTCCCTTTAAACTGAAGATTCCCCTTATTAATAATTGCAACGCGGTCACATATTTTTTCTGCTACTTCTAATACGTGTGTCGAGAAAAATACAATCTTTCCTTTATCCGCATGTTCTCTCATCATTTCTTTTAAAATATATGCGGATTTCGGATCAAGCCCCGTTAACGGTTCATCTAAAATCCATATATCTGGCTCATGCACGAGCACACCAATAATAACGATTTTTTGTCTCATACCGTGCGAATAACTTTGAATTTGATCCGATAACGCATTGTAAAGATCAAATTTCTTCGCTAAAGACTCAATTCGCTCTTGTCGTACGTCTTTCGGCACTTCATACATATCTGCCATAAAGTTTAAATATTCAATTCCTTTTAATCGTAAAAACATATCTGGGCTATCTGGCACATAACCAAACGTCTTTTTCGCTTCCATCGGCTCTTCCATAATATTTTTTCCGTTAATCGTAATAGTCCCTTTGTCTACCCCGTGAATACCAGTAATCATCTTAATTGTCGTTGATTTACCCGCACCATTCGGCCCTAAAAATCCAAAAATTTCTCCGCTAGGTACAGATAAACTTAAGTCTTTTACTGCATAGGTAGACCCATTATAACTTTTTGACACATTCGTAATTTCAATCATTCCATCCAATCCTTTCCTTAATTACCAAATAACTATATTGATATTATAGCATACTTCTATTTTAAGATTTTTACATTTTTCAGTTTATTTAACCTTTAAAATAAATATACACCCCTAATCCAACAACTAAAACGACAGCTAGTATAATATAAATCATTGTTAAGCGTTTAATATTCCCCTTTGTCGCTTTGCTATAATTTGCATCACCATTCCGCCCAATTAACACCGTCGCAATGACAGTAATCACTACAAGTAATACAACGATCATGATCCAAGTTAGCATTTCTTCCTCCCCCTCCTTACAACCATTTTACAATATTATCCTCTCTATTTTGCAGCATATTTCCTCTTTTTACTATTATTATGAAGCAAACTGGAAAACTATTATTACCATTCCTATCCAATTGTGATATATTTGTAACATAACGTGACTTATTTCTAACAACGTAAGGAGGACCTATCATGAAAACTACTTGGATAAAATATTTAGGGTTTCTCGGTTTCTTCGGTTTCCTCGGCTTTTTTTATGAAAAAGGACTGTTTACTATGTTGTGTTTCTTCTCCTTTTTCACATCGTATAGAACAGTTCAACACGATGAACTATTTGAACAAATCGTCAATAAATCGTGCCGCAATGCCTTTATCGTTACATTACTAACTACCGCTATCATTCTGTTTATTGAAATGTTATTTCCAAACCCGGTACTACAAGAGATTGATATCGCTCTTATTTTCAGCACACTCATTCTTACGTTCGGCTTCTCTATGTTCTTTTACGATAAACCTGTTGATGAAACGGAAGATGCACCATGGCGTTCGTAACGAAAATAAAAGAATACCGCGCCAAGTTGAACATGACACAAGAAGATTTAGCAAAGAGCGTTGGTGTGCGACGTGAAACAATTAGTCATCTCGAAAAAGTTAAATACAATCCTTCCTTACAACTTGCTCACGATATAGCGAAGGCACTACATAGTACGATTGATGAGATTTTTATTTTTGAGGATAAATAAAAAATACCGTCATTCTTTCCAAGAAGAATGACGGTATTTCTCATTGATTATCCATATAAAACCGCATGAAATACGCCTAATAGTAAGTATTGATCCTGCATGTAATCTTCATCATATACATTCATCTCAATGTAATACATATCTTCCTCAAGACGAATATTCCAATCTGCAATTACATAGCCCTTTCGTAATAACTTTCCCATTCCAAATGAAGTTTTATGAACAACATATTCTTCTGCCTTATATGTAAAGGTAAATAAGAAATTTGCATCCAATAACTTTCCGTCACATACAAGTATTTCATGCTCTGCATCATGATTATCTTTGTACGTTACTAAAATCCTTCTTTGGCGCTGCCTACTTACATCCTTTGCAATGACGCGAATATTGTCCTTACTATCCTTTATTTCATAAATAATATTACTACCAATTTTCGGAATAAAATCCAGCACTCTCATCAGCGTATTTTTATAATAGCCCCTTACTACACCTACTTGCTCACTTCCATTATAAACCTCTATCGGCGTCGTATCTGCCTTGCTATCACACGGTCGTTTGTAAGAGAGTTGCATCATTCGCTCTCCTCTTAAGTACTGATCAAACGTCACAGGATATTCTATCATGCGCAGTTCCTTATTTAACTCATATAAATAGCGTTGAACGCTCTCTATTAATGTTGTAGTAGCTATACGCTCTTGAAGTTCAAATTCTTGCCAGCTGGAAAAAACATTCCATTGATTATAATCCTCTTCGTAGAAGAAACCAAGAATTACCTCTTCACGGTCAGCCGTTTCATATTTCATAGGCACGTTCTGCCCATGTTGAACTTGTTCCATCCACTGACCTAAATAAATCCCCAGCTCTGCAACCTTCATACATGATTTTTGAAAAAATACACTGTCACTCGCGCAAATCGTTACATCTCCTTCGATAAAGCCCTTTGAATAAGCATCATACCGTGGCTCATCCTTCTGCGGGAGATTCTTGTCTAACTCAAATAAAAACGTTAACATCCTTTATTCACCTCTAGTTGTTACACAGCTCTTTCCTATATTGACTGTAACTGAACATATATCAATACACTTAAAATGAAGCTACTTTTTCTTTAGTCACTTCTACAATTTCTAAAATTTGTAGCAGACTCTCCACTTCATAAGTCGGCTTAACATCTGTCCTATTTTCTTTCAAACTCGGATTATACCAACACGTATCAATGCCGTAATCTTCTCCGCCTCTCATATCAGAAGAAAGCGAATCTCCAACCATTAATACACTTGATTTATCTGTAATCCCAAACTTTTCAAACGCATAATCAAAAATCTCACGTGCTGGTTTTTGATGACCAACCTCTTCTGAAATAATAATATGATCAAAGAAATTACATACAGGCGAATTTCCAATTCTCGATTGTTGCACCTTCGTATATCCATTCGTAATAATACCTAACTTGCAATCTTGTAGATCCTCACATAATTGCACTGCACCTTCTATAAGATGTACTTCTTTCCCTAAGTTTTCAAGATATACATCGCTAAATTGCTGCGCATCTACTTTTATATTATGAAGGGCAAATAATTGTCTAAATCGATCTACCGCTAATTCACTTAGCGTAATCATTTTATTTTCTAAATCTCTCCATAATCCATTACTAATCTCTTTATAACTTGCAAGATAATCATTATACCCTGTAGGCATCCCGAACTGTACAAACGCATTATGTAATGCGTGTCTTTCCGTTTCAGGGAAATCTAATAATGTATCGTCTACGTCGAATAATATAAATTTGTATTTCATGATGTTCTCCTCAATTCCTATATTCTCATAGCTTAATTATATCAACAATAAGAAAAGGAGGCTAATTAAAACCAGCCTCCTTCTTCTTACTTATCTTCCAGCAATAACACTTTCATTTCCTCTAACGACTCTTTCGTAAAGCCGAGAGATTCTTCAGCGTATGCTTCAACTGATCCGTATTGCTTTTGAATTTCACCAATCGCAGCTTGCAAGTATTCAGCACGTGCTTCAAACATTGCACCTAATATCGCTCTACTCTCATCGTTTTGTAATTTCGCACCTAAAAAGGCCATCATTTTTTCATTTAGCTTTTCACGGAATCCGTTACTTAGTAAGTAGTCTTCCATTACTGTTTTTTCTGGTACACCTAGTAAAAGTAGTAATAATGCTGAACCAAATCCAGTACGATCTTTTCCAGCTGTACAGTGGTTTACTAACGGTAAGTTTTCCGGGTTTTGCGCTAAGTTTAAGAAGCTCACGAATGCCTCGTTACCACTTACGAAATCTTGATTCATTTTCACAAGATACTCACCTGGTTTTCCTAACATAGAAAGGTCACCAACTTGGAAAAACTCATTTATATTTAAGTCTTTCGCTAAGTCTTGCATAACTGGTAAGCACACTTGACGAGCACCCGTAATTTCTGGATTCGGCTTATGCTTCACTTCAAAGTCTGTACGGTAATCGCAAATTAACTTTAAACCAGACTTTTGTAAATAGGCAATATCCCATTCAGTTAGCCCTGCTAATTCTTCAGAGCGGTATAATTTGCCCCATTTTACTTTACGGCCTTCAGTCGTTTCATATCCTCCCATATCACGGAAGTTAAACGCGCCTTGTAATGGCAGTCTACGCTCAGCTACTGTTACTGCTTGTCCATTACTTCCTACTAATCTAAAATATGGACGTTCATTTTCACTCGGGTTTTCAATTGTATATGATAATTCTCCATTTACCGTTGCAAGTAATTCTCCAGTTTCTTCAATATGTTCTGGTGAAGTACTCCAATAAATACGAACTTCTTCTATATTATTTTCCCACTTTATTTGTAACGTATTATCTTTATTTCTTTCTACAGTTGCTTGTAACCAATTTCTTTGCTGTCCCATTCTTTCACCAACGCTTTCTCATATAATCGAATCTCACTCTATTGTATTATACAAATATCTACTTTGTCGTTCTCATTTTTCTTTTTATCTTACAAACAGGCGAAAAGTTCTTTTACTTGTTCAAAATTTGTACAAGGGTTCTCACTAGATGTGTCCCAGATTATATCCTAAAACTTCCTTACATACCGCTCAGTACAACTCAGCAACTGACATCCATTCTTTTCAAAAACATCCTTCATCCATTCATTTTGTATATTTGTCTCACCAATATAATAAGATGCACCTATTTCCTTTAAGACAAACATCGCACCTGCAAATAATGCCGCTTCATATCCCTTATTACGCATATTTGGAGTAACTGCGAAGTACATAAGTTTCCCTTCTTCTAACGTACCTCTTTCAATATGCGGGATTACAATTCCTATCGGCTCTTCATCGACACTCGCTGTTAAGCAATGTTCTTTCCATTGCTCACCAATTTCTTGTAGCATCATATGCACAAATTGATCATGAGCGACTGGTTCTCCCGTCGCTTCATTCCACAGTGAATAAAAAGCCTCTTCTCCAACTTCTTCAATAAGCTTAAAATCCATTTCACTTTCTACATCTTCTACTTCATATATATCTTTAAATACAATCATGTTTTCCGTAACATATTCAAATGAATACGTTTCAAAACATTTTTTATACACATCATAATTTGGACTTTTTGAAGAGATTTCAAAATGTAGTTTTTCTAATCCATCTTTTTTAGCTTCAGCAACGCAATATTGCATCATTCCCTCTAATTGCTCTTCTGTAAAAATCTCTGCATTATTTTCTTTTATCATAATAGAAGAAGCATTTCTTCTTATTTTAAAATATTTTTCTAACTGTTCTATCGTCGTCATATTCTTCCCTCATCTATATCATACTCGAATTTCTAATCGTTCTCCTTGCATGAGCAGGATTGTCCTTGAATATATAGAATACTAGAAAAGATCGCATCTTTAAAGTGCGGAGGAGGTTCTCCAGTGGATATTACAGCATTGCAACAACAGTTAGAGCTTATACAACAAAATGACTATACGCAACTACAGCATATAGACGTAAATGAGTTAACTTTGAACATGCTCCAGTATATCGGAACGACTGATAGCTACGTTCGTTACCAACTTATATATAAATGTTTTGCGCATTTCATTCATCATGAATTCCTTATGGACGATCAGCTGAAATTACTTCTGCAAACTTGTTTAAGTGATGAGTATTTATATTGTGACATTTACTCCCCACATACAGATGGGGTTTTCACACGTTCTTACACTGTTTCGTTAATTGCGTTAATACTCCAATTCGCTAATTCGCACTACTTTTGTACAGAGGAAGATATCGAAGAAATAAAAAATAAACTCATTACATACACAAACTTAGAAACGGATTTTCGGGGCTATATCGAAAATAAAGGATGGGCTCATTGTCTTGCTCACGTATCTGATGCCTTTACTGAAATTGTTCATAATACGTATACAACTTTTGAATGGTACGAAGAATTAATTCATTGTTTATTAAATAAAATCTTTATTCCATCTGACCTTTTTCATAATAACGAAGATGAGCGCATTGTTACGCCATTACTAGCAATGCTGTATCATGATTTTCCTCAAAACGAGTTAATTTCTATTATTCATAAAAAAATAAAAAGGCTTCCTCAAATAAGAAAACGCCTTTCGCTTAATGAGTATTGTATTTTATGTGCCAACATTAAAACCTTTTTACGCACATTATTTTTCAGAACGAAAGACGACCATAACTTAGCCTTTACAGCACGTAAAACAGAACGAATGTTAAAAGAAATTCCTAACTATTATTAAATACAAGGAGCAATGACATGGGTTATATTGAAGATATGAGAAATCTAGTAGGAAATCATCCACTTATTCTAATAGGATCACACGCCATTATATTAAATGAAAAAGATGAAGTATTGCTGCAGCTCCGTACAGATTTTAACCGCTGGGGCATTATTGGTGGTGCCCTAGAATATAACGAAACGTTAGAAGATGCTTTAAAACGAGAAGTGTTTGAAGAAACTGGACTTATTATTAAAAATCCAGAACTATTCCGTACATACTCAGGGCCAGATTTCTTTCAAATCTATCCAAACGGCGATCAAGTAAACGGTGTACTCGTTGTTTATATTTGCCGAGAATTTCATGGTGAACTTGTATGCGATCAAAGTGAATCAAAAGAACTACGCTTCTTTTCACTTAATGAATTACCTAATAATCTTCCCCCTGTTATTGAGAGGATTATTACAGATTATCAAAAAAAATAAGGGAACGCTTAACGTTCCCTCTCAAATCCAATCCGTTTTTTAATTTCCGCTAAATTTACCTTTGCAATAGCGCGTGCCTTCTCAGCACCGTTTTCTAACGCCTCATATAATAAATTCGGCTCATTCATATACATTGCGTACTTTTCACGAGGTCCAGCTAACTCACGATCTACAACGCGAAACAACTCTTTTTTCACATCGCCCCATCCGATTCCAGTCTCATATTTTTCACGTAATGACTGTATTTCGTCTTCTGTCGCAAATTCTTTATAAATTGTAAATAAGGTTTCTAGTTCTTTCGGTTCATTTGGAAGTGAAGAATCTGTTTTGATTTTAAATATTAACTTTCGAAGTTTTTCTTGCTCTGCAAATAATGGGATTACATTTCCGTAACTTTTACTCATTTTCCTTCCATCAAGACCAGGTAAAATAGCTCCTTCTTCTTGTATGACATACTCCGGTAGTGTAAATGTCGTGCCAAATGTATGATTAAAATACGTCGCAATATCACGCGCGATTTCAATATGTTGAATTTGGTCTTTTCCGACAGGTACATGTGTAGCTTGAAATAGTAATATGTCGGCTGCCATTAAGATCGGGTACGTATATAACCCCATGTTCACTCCCGCATCGACCTCTAACCCTACTTCTTTATTTTGCTCCACCTTCGCTTTATACGCATGAGCACGGTTCATAAGACCTTTCGGAGTTAGGCAAGCTAAAATCCAAGCTAATTCTAGAATTTCCGGTACTTCTGTTTGCCGATAAAAAACAACATCTTCCCCAAGTCCAAGCGATAACCAAGTAGCTGCTACCTCTTTCGTATAACTGCTGAACTTTTCTGAATCATGCACAGCATTTAATGCATGATAATCAGCTATAAAGTACAATGCTTTTCCTTCATTATTCTTTGACATTTGTAATGCAGGTTTAATCGCACCAATATAATTTCCTAAATGTGGATAACCTGTCGGCTTAATTCCTGTTAACATTATTTTTTCACTCACACTAACTCCTCCTTTCTCAAAATAAAAAGAGCCTCTCATCCTTAAAAAAGGACGAGAGACTCCCGCGGTACCACCTTAATTAGCTATCATTAGCTCACTTCATACTTCAATAACGTGAAGTAACCGTCTTTACCTACTCATTTCAGTTAGAAGCTCCAGAGTCCATTCCATATTCATCCCTTACTGATTCTCACCACATATCAGCTCTCTGAAAAGTTTCGAATATGTACTCTTCTCTTTCATTGCTTTTTCGTTATTTTTTACAGTTTATCACATTTCACTTCCAAACAAACCCGAATTTTCTATTTTATATAGCAGGAATTTCCACTTCAATTGTCTAATATTATATAGGTTTGCAGAAATATTCGAAACAACTTTGGAGGTTTTTTCATGGTAAAATATATATCCATTTTAGGTTCCACAGGATCCATCGGCACATCTGCATTAGATGTCGTTTCAGCTCATCCTGAACATTTCAAAATCGTCGGTTTAACCGCAAATTATAATATCGATCTTCTTGAGCAACAAATCAAAACGTTTCAACCTCGTATTGTAAGCGTTGCAACAAAAGACTTAGCAGACACGCTTCGTACGCGTATTTCAGCGAATACAAAAATCACATACGGAACTGATGGCTTAATTGCGGTAGCTACTCACCCTGATTCAAATCTTGTATTAAGTTCTGTTGTCGGAGTTTCCGGACTACTTCCAACGATTGAAGCATTAAAGGCGAAGAAAGATATTGCCATCGCTAATAAAGAAACGTTAGTTGCAGCTGGACATATCGTAACTGAACTAGCGAAACAAAACGGATGTCGCTTAATTCCAGTAGATAGCGAACATTCAGCTATTTTCCAATGTTTAAACGGAGAAAATAATAAAGAAATTGAGAAATTAATCGTTACAGCTTCTGGCGGTGCATTCCGTGATAAAACACGTGATGAAATGCAAACATTACAAGCTAAAGATGCTTTAAAGCACCCAAACTGGTTAATGGGCGCAAAACTAACGATTGATTCTGCCACATTAATGAATAAAGGGTTCGAAGTAATGGAAGCGAGATGGCTATTTGATATTCCATATGAAAAAATTGATGTAATGATTCATAAAGAAAGTATCATTCATTCTTTAGTAGAATTTATTGATGGATCAGTTATGGCACAGCTCGGTGCTCCTGATATGAGAATGCCGATTCAATATGCGTTTCACTATCCTACTCGGCTACCTTCTTCCTATGAAAAATTAAATTTATTAGAAATCGGTAGTTTACATTTTGAAAAACCAGATTTAGAGAAGTTCCCTTGTCTACAATACGCATATGAATGTGGCAAAATCGGTGGTACTACTCCCGCTGTATTAAATGCAGCAAATGAACTTGCGAATGCACTATTCTTAAAAAATGAAATTGCCTTTTTCGATATTGAAAAAACAATTTACAAAACAGTTGAAGCTCATCATAACGTAAAAGATCCTTCACTAGATGCTATATTAGAAGCGGATCAATGGGCGCGCCAATATGCAAATGAATTGTTAATAAAAAAGCGCTAAAACAGTTCCCACTGTTTTAACGCTTTTTTTCACGTATTCAACTTAACAAATCTATAACCGTGCGTAACTAACACTTTTAATATCGCATATCCTGGAATGGCTAAAATAATGCCCATAATCCCGAATAAGTTTCCGGCAGTTAAAATGATAAAAATGATAGTAATCGGATGAATATCTAACTTTTTACCCATAACTTGCGGAGAAATAAATTTACCTTCTGCTAATTGTACAACCATCATAACGATAATTACTTTTAACACCATTGCTGGCGAGTCGATGAATGCGATAATTAACGCTGGTGTAATCGCGATAATTGGTCCTACGTACGGAACGATATTTACAATCATCGCTAAAATCGCAAGTAATACCGCATATTTAATACCAATAATAAGATAACCAATTAATAGCATAATACCGATAAATAAGCTGACGATAATTTGACCTCTAATATACGAGCTAATCGCATAATGCATATCATCTAGTATTCTCATTGCTGCTGGTTGTCTTTGCTCTGAAATGAACTTTAAGAAGTGATTCGGCAATTGTTCGCCATCTTTTAAAAGATAGAACAATATAAATGGAACCATTACAAATGTTAAAACAACCTCTGTAATAGTACTCAAAAATCCAGTTACATTCCCAGTTACTGATGATAATGACTTTGTAAAATCAACTGTATAGTCTTTTACCATATTCGCAACATTAATATTTAAATTCTCCTGAATTTTACCGAGTAAATTACTTTCCCCGAATCTACGTGCTGCTTGTTCAATCTCATGGCCAAAATACGGTAAGTTATCAATTAATGCATCAATTTGATCTTTAATAATAGGGATAACCGTTACAACTAAAAATACAAATAATCCTAGTACGATTAAATATATAGAAGCTATCGATACGATTCTTGAAACACCTTTCTTTTCTAAAAGCGAAACGAATGGATGTAAAATATAGAATAGTACGCCTGCTAATAGTACTGGGAAGAAAATTGTTTTTAAAAATACGATAAACGGTGTAAAAACAAATGATATTTTTGTTAGCAATAAAATATTAATGAACAATAACGCAAATCCAAGTAATACCGCCAAATAATTTTGTTCTCTAAAAAACTTTCTTAACTTATCTCTTTTTCTTATATTTATTTTCTCCAATGAAACCACCTCTTCGAATGATGAAAAGCCCTTATTCAGGGCTCTTCATCATAATCTATATATCTATTTCTTTGCAGCTTTCACTACAAATGATACAATAAAAATTAACACGATTGCACCTAATAATGCTGGCACTACATGAATCCCACCAAATGATGGCCCAAAGGATCCAAATAATCTACCACCTAACGAAGCACCTAATAAACCTGCGATAATATTTCCGAACATACCACCTGGGAAATTTTTACCTGTTATAGAACTAGCAATTGCACCTATAATAGCACCAACTATTAATGTGATAATCCATCCCATTTTTAGTCCTCCATTTCTATTATAGTTTGTATGATTTAATACAAACATATGTATTTATCATTGCTAATCATATTTCACTATAGAAATATATTTACTACTATTTTACATATGGAGATACATATATTATATGCAAAAAAGAAAAATATTGTCAAACTCACCCATAAAGCAATTATATTCATATACCATATTTAAAGGAGGCTTCATTATCTATGATTCTTAAGTTAAATTCCACTTCTTTTGAAGTAGCAACATCCATTTTACAGGTTCAAATTCCAGCTTATAAAGTTGAAGCAGACTACTTAAATAGTACTGCCATACCTCGTTTATATGATACTGTAAACGATATTCAAAATTGCGTTGAAACATTCTATGGATATTTTTCTGAAAATAAACTTGTCGGTTTTATTTCTTTTGTACAAGAAGAAAAACTAATCGATATCCACAGGTTAGTTGTATCGCCCGATTTTTTTCAAAAAGGAATCGCAACGAAACTCCTAATTTATATATTTAACATGTTTCCCTCTTCAATGACATACATTGTACAAACAGGTAAAGCGAATACCCCTGCTATTACTTTATATAAAAAACACGGATTCATTACAGTATCAGATACAATACTTCCTGACGGTATGATTCTTACGCAATTAAAAAAGACAGAATACACAAAATAATTTGACTTGTTCGCTCCTTTATGTTATTTTTTACTTTATAAAACCTTTTGCTGAGTCCAAATTTTGGAGCGGGGGAACCATTTTTGTAGCTATGCTACTTGGGGCGAATCTTTTTTAAGTAGGGAAACTCTCACTTCCCGAGTCCGACAGCTAACCTCGTAAGCGTAATGGGAGAGGAAGGTGCTTTTTGCCTATGTTACACATTTTGCCTCCTTAATTATAAATATGGGATCGATATCAAATAGTCACCTATATTTATAGAAAAGGAGAATGTATTATGTTACGTTTATCTGATCACGCAATTAAAATGATGGAGCAAAGACTTCGAATTGAAAAACAACGCACATATCAAGCAAATAAGGTTGTAGATAACTTACATCACAAATACTTCTTTCAGCATATTTTTCAACCGAAAAGATAAAGAAAATGTTTATTTAATATTAAAAAACACAAGGTGTGTCTTACAAAGACATTCCTTGTGTTTTTTATATTCTTTATAAAATTCTCACTACATTTAAGCTTGCTGTAATCGCACCTGCTATAGTAGTCACATGCCCTACACCTAACGGGCCATTTTGTAATATTAATGTTGAATTGGCACTCGTCACATTCACAAGAAGTGTATTTGAAATGGCTGGTTCGATTACTACAGTTGATGTCGTTACGTTTTGTATAAAACTCCCTGTTAGTTGCGTTCCATTTAATAGCAATCTAACAGATACTGTCTCATTCCCACCATTTGCATCCCCTTGAAAATAGTAGCTTACTAAATATATTCCTGGCGTCGTTACTGTGACTGTCGTAGCACTAGTTAAAGATACACCAGTTCCATATACAGTGGATCCAGAATTAATTGGGATGTTGGCACTTGCTGCAATTGTACTTGTTGATGTAGAAAAGAAATATCCGCCACCTGTCGATATAGCAGATGATCCTGTTGCTCCAGTTAAGCCTGTTGGACCCGTGGCACCTGTTGGGCCTGTTACTCCTGTTCCCCCTGTCGCTCCTGTTATTCCTTGTATGCCTTGTATTCCGGTCGATCCAGTTGCACCAGTCACTCCTGTCGCTCCTGTTGCGCCGGTTGCTCCCGTCACACCTTGTGGGCCTTGAATTCCTTGGATTCCTTGTGGGCCTGTTATTCCAGTCACTCCTGTTGCTCCCGTCGGACCCGTTATCCCTTGCGAACCTTGGATTCCTTGGATTCCTTGTGGACCTGTTACTCCCGTAGAGCCGGTCGCTCCTGTTGGGCCTGTTACTCCTTGTGGACCTTGAATTCCTTGAGGACCTTGAGGACCCGTTACTCCCGTCGGACCTGTTGCTCCAGTTGCACCGGTTGGACCCGTCGAGCCAGTTATACCTTGTATGCCTTGAGGTCCAGTCGGGCCTGTTGGACCAATCGGACCTTGAATTCCTTGCAGACCTTGAATTCCCTGTGGACCGGTTGGACCTTGTATCCCTTGTATTCCCTGAATCCCTTGCGGGCCTGTTGCACCAGTTGGACCGGTTGGACCCTCTGGGCCTTGCACTCCTTGTATTCCAGTCGCTCCCGTTGGACCTATATCTCCTTGTGGACCTTGAATTCCTTGGATTCCTTGAGGACCAGTTGGACCTGTTATACCACTTATCCCTTGCACTCCTTGTAAACCTTGAGGACCGGTTGGACCGAGTGAACCTTGGATTCCTTGTAGCCCCTGTAAACCAGTTGGACCGGTCGCTCCCCTTACTCCTTGCTCACCTTGTATGCCTTGTATCCCTTGAGGGCCGGTTGGACCGATTGGCCCCTGTGCCCCTTGCACTCCTTGTGGACCAGTCGGACCGGTTGCTCCTACCGGTCCCTGGATTCCTTGTAGACCTTGCGGACCAGTCGGACCGGTTACTCCTTGTATCCCTTGTGGACCTTGAATGCCTTGATCACCCGTTGGACCCGTTGCCCCTATTGGTCCCTGTACTCCTTGCAAACCTGTTACACCAGTTGCTCCGGTCGGTCCCTGGATTCCTTGTACCCCTTGAATTCCAGTCGCTCCTGTTGCTCCGGTCGCTCCTGTTGCCCCTGTTGCTCCAGTCGGACCAGTTGGACCCCCTGGTGATCCTGCTGGACCGGTTGGACCAGTTGGACCTCCTGGTGGACCAGTTGGACCGGTTGCTCCAGTCGGGCCAGTTGCAGAACCTGTCGGACCAGTTATCCCAGTGGCTCCTGTTGGGCCAGTTGGACCTGGATCACCTTGTAAACCGGTTGGACCAGTCGGACCGATTACACCTTGCACTCCTTGTATTCCTTGTATTCCTGTTGGACCTACCTGCCCCATCTCTCCCTGGGGACCTTGTAAACCTTGAACACCAGTTTCCCCTTGTGGACCCATTGGTCCTTGCTCCCCTTGAATTCCTTGAGAACCAGTTGGCCCTGTTGGACCAATCGGACCCTGTATTCCTTGTATTCCGGTTACACCTTGTAAACCACTACCTCCTAAATTACCTTGCACACCTTGTATACCAGTATTTCCAGTTGGTCCAGTCGGACCAATTTCCCCTTGCACTCCTTGTATTCCTTGTACTCCTGTTGGGCCGGTTGGACCGATTTCTCCTTGCATTCCTTGTATTCCTTGTATTCCTGTTGGACCGGTCGGACCGATTGGGCCAGGAATTCCTTGTATCCCTTGAATACCAGTTGGACCAGTCGGACCTCTTTCTCCTTGTATTCCTTGAACACCTTGTATTCCCTGTGGGCCTCGTTCTCCCATAGGTCCTTGATTACCTTGAGAACCTTGTGGTCCAGTTAAACCAGTTGGGCCGGTTGGACCATTTTCTCCTTGCACCCCTTGCACTCCTTGTATTCCTTGTGGGCCGGTTGGACCGATTGGACCTTGTACGCCTTGTATTCCTTGCGGTCCAGTTGGTCCACCTAAAGCACCAGTTGGACCGGTTGGACCAGTGGGCCCCGTAATACCTGGCGGTGGAAAAGGAATAGGTGCTTGAAACTTACTACACTTATCTTGATTCTTCACAAGCATCTCCCCCGTTATAACTAACGTATCAAACTATTTTTAATACATTTAAACTAGCTGTTATCACACCAGATAATGTCGTTACATGCCCGATAGCTAACGGACCATTTTGTAAAGACAAAGTTGCATTTGAAGAAGTAACTTCAATGACCATCGTATTCGAAACTGCTGGTTCTAATATAAAAGTACCTCCTGTAACATAAAAAATAAAACTCCCTGCGACTTGTATTCCATTTAAAGTAAGCCTCACTGAAATTGTTTCATTTCCGGCAGTTGGATCGCCTTGAAAATAATAGCTTACTAAATAAATTCCTGGCGTACTTAACGTTACAGTTGTTGCATTTGTTAAACTGACATCAGAACCAAAAACTGTAGATCCAGAATTAATTGGTATTAACGCATTCGCTGCAATTATACTCGTTGAAGTAGAAAAGAAATAACCTCCCCCGCTAGGTAAGCCAGTCGCTCCTGTCGCTCCCGCTATTCCCAAGAAACCTATTGAACCTGCACTACCAGTTGCTCCTGTCGGTCCCACCACGCCACTTGGGCCCTGACTACCTTGTGCTCCAACTGGGCCTATACTACCACTAGCACCTGTCACCCCACTTGCTCCAATTGGGCCTTGCAACCCTTGAATCCCTTGTATACCTTGTATTCCTTGCGGACCCGTTGCACCTGTATTGCCTGTCGTTCCCGTTATTCCTTGTATTCCCGTAATCCCTTGAACACCTTGCACACCTTGTAGTCCAGTTGCCCCAGTTGCTCCTGTGGCTCCAGTTTCGCCCGTTGCTCCTGTAATTCCAACATTTCCTTGTGGGCCTTGTGGGCCTTGACTACCTTGCGCTCCTTGGACTCCTTGTGAGCCTGTTATACCGACTTCCCCTGTATTTCCTTGGGGACCTCTAATTCCTTGTGCACCTGTTGGGCCGATAATTCCTTGCACTCCTTGTATTCCTTGCACTCCTTGCGCTCCTGTTGGACCCGTTATTCCTTGTAATCCTTGAGGACCTTGCAAACCAATAGCTCCAGTCGGTCCTATTATTCCTTGCACTCCTTGAGGACCTTGGGCACCTTGTGTACCTGTCAATCCGGTAGTCCCTTGTATCCCTTGAACACCTTGAGGACCTTGTGTTCCAGCTGCTCCTGTTTCCCCTTGAATTCCTTGAACTCCTTGTATACCTTGTGCTCCAGCAGGACCAGTTGCTCCTCGGATTCCTTGTATTCCTTGAGCTCCTTCCGCTCCTGTAACACCAACTGGACCAGCTATCCCTTGTATTCCCACCATTCCTTGTGCACCTGTTGGACCTATCACACCTTGTATACCTTGAATACCTTTAGGACCTTCTGCACCAGTTGGACCAGTTACTCCCAGCGGACCTTGTATTCCTTGAGAACCTTCTGCACCAGTTGGACCTGTTATACCTTGGTTACCTTGAGGACCTTGTGCTCCTTGTACTCCAACTGCTCCAACTACACCTTGGGAACCTTGCGCTCCCCTTACACCTTGAGAACCTGTTGGACCTGTTATACCTTCCACTCCTTGCGCTCCAATTGGTCCTATCCCTCCGCTTACACCTGTTGAACCGGTCGCACCCGTTGGACCTGTTGGACCTCCTGGTGGACCGGGTGGGCCAGCTGGTCCAGTCACCCCACTAGAAGGGCCAATTGGACCGGTCACTCCCGTCGGACCGCCCGGTGGTCCTTCTGAGCCTTGAGCGCCAATACTACCCGTCGCTCCTGTTATACCTCTTATTCCCTTTATCCCTTGAAAACCTGTTGCTCCCGTTATACCTTGTATTCCTTGCACACCTTGTGGTCCTTGTAAACCTATTACACCTGTTATCCCCTTTATTCCACTTATACCTTGGGCACCTTGCATTCCAGTAGAACCAGTTGGACCCACTTCACCTTGTATTCCTTGAGCTCCTTGTGGGCCTTCTTCTCCAGTAATTCCTTGTATACCTTGGAAGCCGTCTTCCCCTTGTATACCAATAGCCCCTTGCTCTCCTTGTATTCCTTGAACACCTTGAGGGCCTTGTGGACCAGTTATACCCGAGACTCCAGTTATGCCTCTCTCTCCCTGCATTCCTTGTGCCCCTGTTTGTCCTCGCTCACCTATTTCCCCTTGTATTCCTTGTATGCCTTGTATACCTTGACTACCAGCAGGACCCGTAGCTCCTTGTATTCCTTCTAATCCTTGTACTCCAATATCACCAATTAGACCTTGGTTACCAATTAATCCTTGAGCACCTTGGAGACCAGTTGGGCCAGTTATACCTTGCTCTCCTGTATCACCAATAACCCCTTGTATTCCTTGTGCTCCTGTTGTCCCTCGGGGACCTTGTATCCCCCTGATACCTTGAGGACCTTGGGGCCCAGTTGCTCCCGTCGGTCCAGTCACCCCTGTAGGACCAACAGGACCTTCATGCCCTCCAGTTGGACCGATTGGACCACTATTACCTGTCGGACCCGTTGCTCCTAGAAGCGGAAGAGGCAGTGCCACTCCAAATTTTTTGCACTTTCTATGATGACGCACAACAATCCCCCTTCCCCAAAATAATTACACCTTTTATATGAAATGCATTTTTATAAGAAAAGTACACATTTAACCTGAATTTTATTAAAATAAAGAAGCCTATCATTTGTTTGAAATGATAGGCTTCTTTTATAAAAACAGTTTATTTTCTAGCTTTAATAATAAAAGTAGTCGGCACCATTCTAGCTTTATATAAAGAATAATACTTCGTAGACGGCTCAGCTAGTTCTCCATCAAACGAGCTTGATGGTTCAGGCTCTTCTATTCTCTCAATTTTAAATCCCGCTCTATTTAACTCATTTATGTATGTACTTATTTTTCTCTTATATAATGTCGCTTGTACATTTTCTCCTTTAAATGTTTCAAACGTAATGGGCGTTTCCTCATGATAAGAAGACTTTATAGCAACTTCTTCTGTACCATACTGTAAGTTTGAATATATGGGATGCTCCCAGCTAAAAATAAAACTTCCTCCTGGCTTTACATACGAATAAATCAATTCCAACGTTTTTCTTAAATCCGAAGTCCAGCCTAATGCATAAATGGAGTATACAATATCAAAATAATCTTTCGGTATATCCCCTTCTTCTTCCATTGCTCCACATATTAACTTTGGATTCCAACTCTTTAACGTTTCATTCGCTATTTTAATTTGTTCACTTGAAAGATCCAGACCCCATACTTCCTCTGCTCCATGTTCCCCCATATATTTCAGCGAATGCCCACTTCCACATCCAATATCAAGTACCTTTTTATCTTTAATTGAATCGAACAAATGAATCTCATCTTCAGACGCCGTATAAGGACCATATTTCGGTAAACAATCCACTTGAAAGAAATAAGGTGCAACTGTATCCCAACACTTTTTATTTAAAGCTAACATTTGTGTACCTTTCATATGCTACATTCCCCCATCCATTTTCTTCCCCACTATTAATTACACATCATAACCCGTTCTTCCTTTTCTCTTCGCTCGGTAATTTTTCACTTTTGCAATTGTACCGCACGCTCTTCCTCCTTCTTCTCCAGCATACATACCGCACCATCTTTTACTTCCATTACGCGAATGATCATAAAATACCCAGCGGCAATCTGGACATGCTTTTAACCTTCCCCACACATTTTCTTGAATTGACATTAATACAATGCTTAACACTTTTGTATACACATTCTTTTCATATACTGGTTCATATGTAATACCTTTCATATCATCCTTTATATGTACATGAAATGGGTATTTCTCTAACCATTTTTGCAATGATCCTTTGCCTTCAATTGTCATCCGAATATCTTCTCGAAAACCTCTTAATTCCTCTATCCTATGAAATGGAAACTCTTCATCAAAATATTCTTTCATAAAGAGCTTTATATCTTCTTTTGTTTGCAGCAAATCAATTGGCTCTCTCGTATCGTTTGGTATTCTCCATGTATTTAAAAATTCCCGAATATATTCTAGTTCATTTGGAGCGTTTTGATTCAATTCGATCCACCTTCTTCTTAAAATTTACTTTTTTCTGACTTTATGTATAATTATAGTATAAAATAGTTAACCATCAAATAATTTTACTGGTTACATAATTAGGAGGATTTCTATGAAAGGTTTCTCAACACCGATACGTTTCATGCTTATTTCTTTATTTTTTATGTCTTTTGGGTATTTTGCAGTATACGCATTTTTAGCTATTTATCTATTAACCTTTCTTCATTTTTCTGCTGTCCAAGTAGGAACAGTGTTGACGATTATGACAATTACATCACGAGTTATCCCATTATTCTCAGGGTTAATTGCTGACAAAATAGGCTATATCATTATGATGATAGCCGGATTATTTTTAAGAGGAGTCGGATTTATCGCTTTAGGAATATGCTCTGATTTCTATACAATTTCTATTTCTTCTGCACTTATTGGCTTCGGAACTGCATTTTACGAACCTGCCGCTCGCGCTATATTTGGCTCACAGCCAGCTCATTTGAGAAAAAATTTATTTACATATTTAAACCTTAGCTTTAATTGCGGTGCAATAATCGGACCAATTGCAGGAGGATTCTTACTCTTACTCGATCCACTCTACGCTTTCTCTCTAACAGGATCTCTTATGCTGTTATTTGCTTTTATTTTTTACTTACTTAAAAATCACTTCCAAGTCACTACTGAAAACACGTCTATTACATTAGGAATACAGGTCATCTTACAAAACAAATCTTTCCTTCTGTTTTCCTTTATCATGATTTTCTTCTATATTATGTTTACTCAGCTTACTGTCGCACTTCCACTTCATATGAAAAACATTAGTAATAGCAATCAACTTGCTACACTCGTTATTACGATAAATGCGATAACAGGCGTCATATTTATGATATTATTCCGAAAATTATTCCACAAATACAACACACTTTCGATTATTAAATACGGTGTTTTATTAATGAGTATTTCCTTTTTACTCCTTCCTTTATTTCAACACCCATATTGGCTCTTTATTTGTGTAATTTTATTTACAATCGGTGAAACACTCGTATTACCTAACGCTGATATCGCTATTGCAAATTACAGTAATGAATCATATACAGCCACTTTCTTCGGATTTTATCAACTATCACTCGCATTTGGTTTTATCATTGGTAATTATACCGGTACATCTTTTACATCCAACTTAAGCGGAATGTATACACCATGGCTTATTTTTGGCGGAATAGGACTTATTGGTTTTATTTCACTACATATTTTGAATATAAAAAAAGTGGCCTCTAAAGAGGATATACACCTATGTAATACAAGCGACCTATAACGAAAAAGATTCGACCATCATATGTGACAGTCGAATCTTTTTATTTTTCATATTCAAGGTGATTATGTCTTTTACAACCAAATAAATAGCAAGCGCCTATATAATCAGTTTCAAACTCTAATCCTGGAACATATCCAGATTTGATACGTTCTACCATTGTTTTATAACAATTATTCTCTTCTGTATATTCCTCAATTAACTCTTTCTTATCATTTTCTGTCCAGTTTTCTTCTACTTCTTCATTCTGAACATCTTCTATATCTGCTGTTTTCGCTTCGATAGATTCCCGTATAACTTCATTTATACGGGAGAAATTATTCGTTTTATATAGAGCATACACAAATCTACCAATCCAATTAGGACTTTTCCAGCATTCTTTATATCCCTTTTCGAACCATTCAATTGCTTCTTTATAGCAATTCAATTCAACATATAAATCTGCTACATTAATTTCCCCTAAAAAATTATCAGATTCCCTGTTAAAAGTATCTAACTTCTCTTTTGCTTCTGTCGTTCGTTCTAAATCAATTAAACATTTTACATAGCTATACATGATATAGTCCGAATCCCCTGCAACTCGTAAAAAAAATTCCGAAGCTTTTTCCAGCTCTCCAAGGTTATAATGAGCTACAGCTACATTATGATATGCTTCATCCGATGGTTGAATCGAAATAGATTTTTGTAATACTTCTTTCGCTTCTGTCCATTTTTCTTGTTTCATGTAAATGTCCCCTAAGATGTTATAAGGAAAGTATGAAGAAGGATTCAACTTAACAATTTCTCTTATTAATTCAAGAGCTTTATCATCATTCTCTTCCTCATAGAAGTACATCCAAGCCAGATTATTGAGAGATTGTACGTCTCTAGATTCATGTACTGCTTGTTGAAACAGTTCCATTGCTTCCTCATATTTATTTTGTTCAAACATTTCAATTGCCTTCTCGTTAATGTTCAAATAACTACCTCCGAAGTGAATGAATTCATCTATTCCCTATCATTATTGTAAAATGTAAAAATTGTAATTCCCACAAAAAATTTCTTTCTCCTGTCTACATTTCGATTGAACTAGAAGCTAAAACACACGAATTTACAACAATAAGTAAATTTTTCAGTCTCTCTTACATTGGATATACAGCCTTTTTTAATTTACATATTATGGTACAATAAAAAGAGTACTAGCTAAACATTTACGCTCCACACTAGCAGTCTAACAATGCCAAAATCAAAAATCACATAGAATCGGAGGGGATGTTATGAAAAGGAAATTACTTGTTCTTCTATTCACCGGAATCATACTATCAGGATGTTCAACTATAGCAGAGAATTCTTTAGAAAGCGGGAAAGGCAGTATGGAATTATTAACACCAACGATCACAGCAAAAGATAATGAGTTAGAAATTAAGACAGAAGGAATTGATGAAAATAAAGTAACTTTTATTTATGTTGCTAATAAAAAAGTGTTAGAACAAAAGCTAAAGAATGGTGAATCCTACAAGCTTAACATTAAAGATATCGAACACGCTCATCGGACAGACTACAAACCAAAAGTTCAACTTTTGCAAACGAAAGATGATAATGATGATGGAGAAATAGTAACCTTCAAACAAGTTAGATATACAGTTAAAAACTGATTTTAAAGTTGTTTCATTATAAATGTAACGAACCAAAATATACTTTTAACAGTAGATAAATGTAGGGGGTGCTAACATGAAAAAACGATGGATTTCTTGGTGGATTGGTAACATATTTTGGATTATCGTTTTTGGAATATGGGCCGCTATTATTTGGCTACGAGATGTTGATGGGGCTGGTGTTATTCAAACACCTGAAATTAAATCAATATCACTTATCGTTTTATTAATTGCGTTTATCATACCGGTATTTTTTCAAATTATATGGCTAATCATTAATTTGAGAATGAGTAAAAAAAATAATTATACGATTTAGTTTTTTTGAATTAATAGATGAATATTTTTCATAAAAAAAGAGAGAAATCTACATCAAAATAGATTCCTCTCTTTTACATTTGGACTTATACCGCACTTTTAATGCAGCACTACTCCTCTTTTTTACGATGCATGTTCATCTTTCTTTTTCATTAACGCTCTTTTCTTCATCGCCTTCGTTAAATATCCACCCTTAAACGAGCGAATTTCATACGAAGACATAAACGCTTTCGGTGCAATTTCATTAATGATTTCTAAAAGCTCTTTCTCCCTAGAACGCTTTGCGACGATATCTAAGCGATAACGTATAGAATTAATACCTTCGCCCTCAAATACTGTAACGCCAAATCCAGAGTGACGTAATTCATCTACTAATTCATTACAACGGTCTAGTAAACTAACTTGATACGTAATATAACCAATTGCTAATTTATTCTCTATATAACCGCCTAATAACAGTCCCGCACTAAAGCCAATGACATAGGCAACGATGTTCATCCAATTTGATAAATCTTGAAACACAATACCTAAACTGACAATGTAAATAGCTCCTTCTAACAATCCAACACCAGCAGCGGATCTTGTTTGATTCTTTACAAGCAAAATCGTACGGATTGTTAATATTGGAACGTAAATAATTTGAAGCACAAAAATAAGTAGCGCTTGTAACATTGGTATCCACCTCTTTCAAAAAGTCTTTTGTCATAATAACATACATAACCTTTAGAAATCGATGGGTTTTTTAAAATTTTTTTATTATTTTTCATACTATTGAAAAACACAAAAAAGAAGCGTATTATATTTGTCATTAATTTGATTACTTGTATCATATCGCTAAACTAAAAAAGGAACCTGATTAGGTCCCTTTCATCATAGCTCTATGTTTTTCGAAGCATGTTCTCTTTGCTTCTCTTCTTCTTTCACTAACTGCATATTTGCATACGCTAAATTTGCAATCATTAAAAAGTGACCACCTAAAATACCTGTACCGAATGCCCACATTTCCATTTCATGCTCAATTTCATACATGATGATAGCTCCTAAAATAGCAGCTGCAAATCGGTTTAAAACTCCTAATCCAGGAGCCTTTTCCTTCATTACGATACTTTTTCCGAGTTTCTCCACTCTGCGAGCTAATAACCAAAGACAATAGGCGCTTACTGCTAATCCAATACCGAACCCTGTCACTTGTTTTCCAAACGGAGTAATCGTCCACATAAGTAGTAAACCACTAAAGATCACATACAATTGTAATCGATATACACGTAAGGCTTCTTGAATCAAAATATCCGCTCCTAAGTTCTCATTTTTTGTACTTTAGAAGAAAAGCAGCAACTTACACAGTTGCTGCTTTCTCTTCTTCTTCTTGTTCTTGTTCCATCTTACGAATTTCAACACGTTTAATTTGGTAAGCGTCTTTTTCTAACACTTTAAATTCATAACCTTCCGCCTCAACGTGTTGTCCTTCTTCGATTTCATGATTTTGCATCATAATCCATCCACCGATTGTATCCACATCATCTTCTTCGATGTGTAATCCAAATAAATCTTTCACTTCTGAGATAAGCACTTTTCCATCAACAATGATATGTTGCTCGTTCACATGTTGAATTGGCGGTGCTTCATCTTCATCATATTCGTCACGAATTTCGCCGACGATTTCCTCCAAGATATCTTCAAGCGTTACAATTCCGGCTGTTCCTCCGTACTCATCATATAAAACAGCCATCGGAATTCGCTTCTTCTGCATTTGAAGTAATAAATCGTGAATTGGAGTCGTTTCCATCACTTCAATAATCGGACGCATATACGAGCGAATAGATGATAAATCTTTTTGATCCTCGGTCATATATCGAATAAAGAAATCTTTTACGTTGACCATACCGATAATATCATCTTTATCTTCTCCAAAAATCGGATAACGTGTGTATCGCTCATTTTGGATCACTTTCATGTGTTCTTCTACTGAATCTTCCAGGTAGAAACCAACGATTTCTGTTCGCGGTACCATAATCTCTTTTGCAATACGATTATCAAATTCAAAAATGTTATTTACATACTTGTATTCAGCTTGATTAATTTCGCCACTTTCATAGCTATCTGAAAGGATAAGACGTAATTCTTCTTCTGTATGAGCTACTTCATGTTCTGAAGCTGGCTTTAAACCGAATAAACCAGTTATCACACGAGCTGAACCGTTCAATACCCAAATAAATGGATACATTACTTTATAGAACATCATTAATGGACCTGCCAATAATAACGTTACCCTTTCAGCCTTTTGAATTGCCATCGTTTTCGGAGCTAATTCCCCTACTACAACGTGTAAATACGTCATAATCATAAAAGCAAGACCAAATGTTAATACTGATGAAATAGAAGGATTTAAGTTCCATTTCTCAAATAACGGGTGTAATAACTTTTCAATTGTCGGTTCACCTAACCAACCTAATCCCATAGCTGTAACTGTAATACCTAATTGACAAGCAGATAAATATTCATCTAAATTTGTTGTTACTTTTTTCGCTGCTAAAGCACCGCGTTTTCCTTCCGCAACAAGCTGATCGATACGACTTGAACGTATCTTTACAATCGCAAACTCTGCTGCTACGAAAAATCCAGTAAATGCGATTAAAATCGCAACCATGACTAAATTAAATATTTCCAATGAATCCCCTTAGTTAAAAAACTAAGGTGTCCACCTCCTGTATACTATAATGTTTTCTTATTTGTTCGTTAGAAAACATAGCCCGATACAAAAATTAAAGAGGTCGGATTTCACTTATTCTATAATAATAGAGCAAGTGTCTGTATTAAAGCTGTCGTTTGACCAGATAAAGATTTCGATATTTTTTCACGTTGTGAATCAGTCAATCCATCTAAAAGCGGCTTTAACTCAGTAAGCTCCACTTCTAATTGATGAATATGGTCTGTCACTTCATTCACTTGTTTCGAAACGTGTTCATTGATACCGAGCAGCTTCTTCTTCTCCTCGATTTTCTCTTTAATCTCACAAAGCGGCATATGCATTTCTTTGCACTTCTCAATAAATTGTAATGTCTCAAATGCTGTTTCGTCGTAATAGCGATAATTAGATTGAGATCGCTCCGCTTTTAAGATACCTAGATTCGTATAATAATCAATCGTTCGTTTCGACACGTGAGCCATGAGAGCCAACTGTCCGATTCGATACACCTTCCCAACGATCTTCCCCCCTTGTTTATATTACTTACATCATACAATACATAAACTGTACAGTCAAACGTGACGGTTTATTATTCACAATTTATACAAAATCCCAATCTCCTCCTATGATGATTCAATACGAGTAATCTACACTTATACAATAAAATTACTAAACTACTACCTAATCACTACATTGTCTGCCACTTTTAACCTTTCTTATTTAAAAGCATATCCTACTAATAATGATTGCTTGTATAGGAGGGAATTAATATGAAAAAGACAATCATTTCTCATTTTTATAATGAAGAATACCTACTTCCATGGTGGCTTATGCATCACACGAAAATATTCGATCACGGCATTTTAATTAATAGAGGGTCTACAGATCGTTCCGTAGAGATTTGTAAACTATTAGCACCCCACTGGGAAGTACGAAATTCAAGATTTCTTGAGTTTGATCCAACTAATACTGATATTGAAGTGATGGAAATTGAAAGAGAAGTTTCAGGTTGGAAAATCGTTTTAAATACTACTGAATTCTTTTGTTGTAATAATACTGAAGAATTTTTTTCATCTCTTCATACACTAGGCCAAAACATGTATGCGATTAGAATGATTTTAATGATAGATAATCATAATTATAATTATTCAAAGCCTAGATATTCTATCCCCTTAGTAGAACAGCGATACCACGGTGTCTTCCCTTATAACCCAAATCTCGGATGTGCTTGGAGATTTATTCACAATCATCTAGACGGTGCATATTTACCTGGTAGACATCATTCGCGGCACGGATATATAATTTATGACTATCCTTCATTTATTTTAAAATTTTATTTTAGCCCTTGGAATGAACAATCAAAAGCAAGAAAATTACAAATTACACCTACCCTTTCAAAAAGGGGTGTTCAAATGGGACTTCAAACACATTACGGTCAATCTCCTGAAGTACTGGACATACGTTTTTTAGAGCTTAGTAACCTAACACAAGACCTCCGTCATAACCCTGAATATCAAAAATTATTTCCAAAATTCAAACCGTAATATTTTCTGCATCGTCATCACCTCAAACATTTTCATTCACTTAATCAAAAACAATCTCATTTGCATAAAACATGAATACTGTATAAATAATAAATTTTTATTTTAGGAGGAAAAAATGAAAGCTGTTATTCTTGCTGGTGGGTACGGTACAAGAATTGGGGAAGAAACACATTTAAAACCGAAACCTATGATTGAAATTGGAACAAAACCCATTCTATGGCACATTATGAGTTTGTATAGTCATTACGGGATTACTGAGTTTATTATTTGCTTAGGCTATAAAGGATATGCAATTAAAGAGTTCTTTCTAAATTACAACTTACACATGTCTGATTTCACAATACAGTTAAACGATAATACAATTACTAGCCATTCTCATCGTGTAGAACCATGGAAAGTTACACTAATCGATACTGGTGTAAATACCGAAACGGGTGGCCGAGTGAAAAAGATTAAAAATTATGTCGGAGACGAACCTTTCTGCCTCACTTATGGTGATGGATTAAGTAATGTAAATATAAAAGAACTTATTACATTCCATAAAAAACATGGAAAAATGGCTACTGTTACTGCCGTACAACCTCCTGGTAGATTCGGTTCTCTCATATTAGATAAACAGTCTGTAACATCTTTTCAAGAAAAACCATTAGGTGATGGCGGATGGGTTAACGGTGGATTTTTCGTTTTAAATCCTGAAGTTTTCAATTACATTAGTGGAGATAAGTCTGTTTTTGAAACAGACACTTTAGTTCAGTTAGTAAACAAAAATGAATTGGCCGCATATCAACATTCTGGTTTTTGGCATCCGATGGATACATTGCGCGATAAAAATAAATTAGTCGAGCTATGGGAAAGTAATAACGCTCCGTGGAAGGTTTGGTAATATGGCTTCATCATCTTTTTGGAATAAGAAAAAAGTATTTATTACAGGACATACTGGATTTAAAGGCTCCTGGCTCACCCTTTTCTTAAGTTCTTTAGGTGCAGAAGTAGTAGGCTTTTCTTCTCATCCCCCATCCATTCCTAACACTTTTGAACAAGGTAACGTAGCAAAAGAGTGCACGACAATGAAAGGCGATATTACAGATTACCATTCTTTATTTCATGCCATGAAGCAGCATAAACCTGACATAATATTTCATTTAGCAGCTCAGCCAATCGTAACCGCTTCATACAAAAACCCTATCGATACATTCAAAACGAATGTTTTAGGTACTGTTCACGTGCTAGAAGCAGCAAAGTCCATCGAAAGCGTACGTGCCATTATTAATGTGACAAGCGATAAATGTTATGAGAATGACGGTAGTGGCGACCGAGCGTTCGTGGAAAATGACCGACTAGGAGGTTTCGACCCTTATAGCGCTAGTAAAGCTTGCGCTGAAATAGTGGCAACATCCTATCAAAAATCATTCTTCCGCACTAATACCCAGAAACTCGCCTCAGTCAGAGCTGGTAACGTCATCGGCGGTGGTGATTGGGCAGAAGACCGATTATTCCCTGATATCATTCGGGCATATTTGCACAATCATACTTTGTGTATTCGAAACAAATATGCCGTCCGTCCGTGGCAACATGTTTTAGATCCTTTACATGGCTATATCCTTTTAGCTGAGAAACTTTGGAATGATGCTAAATATGCAGAAGCGTGGAATTTCGGCCCAATGAATGAACCTAACAGAACCGTTCATGATGTTATTGAATCTGTAATAAAATTATGGAATAACCCACTAACAATCATTTCCTCCTCTACAAATACTCCTTATGAATCACCTGTTTTAACACTCGATAGTACAAAAGCAGTAAACAAACTCGGCTGGACTCCTAAGTTATCAACAGATGATGCTATCGCTTGGACTGTTGATTGGTACAAAAAATATGCATCTGGTGAAAATATAGAATCTTTCACACGACAACAAATCGATGCATTCAAAAATTTATAAGGGGGCTATAAAATGGAACAGAAAAAATGCCGTTTTTGCCACTCATTACTAACCAACACTTTTTTAGATTTGGGCGTTTCCCCTCTTGCTAATTCATTTGTAGCTCCTGAAAGCTCATATAAAATGGAACCTTTTTATCCGCTACACACATTTGTTTGTAACTCTTGTTTACTCGTACAGCTAGATGAATTTGAATCCCCGCAAAATATTTTTCATAACTATTTATACTTCAGCTCTTACTCCTCAAGTTGGCTACTACACGCTAAACAATATGTAGAAATGGCGATTAAGCGTTTCAACTTAACGAAACATTCAAAAGTGATTGAAATCGCAAGTAACGATGGGTACTTATTACAATACTTTAAAAAAGAAAATATCGAGACATTGGGAATTGAACCCGCGAAAAACGTAGCAGAAATTGCTATCAAAAAAGGAATTCCTACTCATGTAAATTTTTTCAGTAATGACTTAGCAAAAAAATTGCCACAAGCTGATTTAATCGTCGCAAATAACGTATTAGCACATGTTCCAAACTTGCATGATTTTGTTGCCGGTTTAAAAACGTTATTAAAACAAGATGGCACGATAACAATTGAATTCCCACACTTATTAAACCTCATATCCTTTAAACAGTTCGATACTATCTACCATGAGCACTTTTCCTACTTCTCACTTATAAGCCTTCAAAAAGTTTTAAGTTATCATCATTTACAAATTGTTGATGTAGAAGAACTTTCAACGCATGGTGGTTCCTTACGGATTTTTGTAAACCATCTAAGTGCCCAATCAACTATCCATTCCAATGTTACAAAATTAATTCAAAAAGAAGTCGACCACGGGTTAGATACATTAGATTGCTATCTCCTTTTTTCTAAACGCATCGAACAATTGAAAATAAATATTTTAAAGTTTTTTATTGAAGCGAAAGCTTTAAACAAACAAATTATCGGTTACGGTGCTCCAGCTAAAGGAAACACCCTTTTGAATTATTGCGGGATAGGTAAAGAATTTCTAGCTTATACAGTAGATAAAAATCCTCACAAACAAAATCTCCTTTTACCAGGAACTCGTATTCCAATAAAATCTCCAGCAGAAATTAAACGTACAAAACCGGATTACATTCTTATACTTCCTTGGAATTTGAAAGACGAAATTATGAAAGAATGCTCTTTCATTCGTGAATGGGGCGGTAAATTTTTAGTGACGGTTCCAGAAATTGAGGTGATCGAGCCATGAAGAAAGTTGTTGTAACAGGTGGTAGTGGCTGGATAGGTAAATATGTTGTACATTCACTTATACAAAAGGGATATGAAGTGCACGCCACGTATAATAAAAATAACCCCTCTCACCTCCCTTGCCATTGGCATAAAGTAAACTTGCTTCGCGATGACGAAGTAAAACAATTCATTTCGGATGTTCAGCCTAGCCATCTCATTCACCTTGCTTGGGAAGCAGTGCCACCAGCATGCTATGTATCTATTAATAATTACTATTGGCTAAAGTCTAGTATTTCATTGATTCAACACTTCACAACATGCGGCGGAAAGCGTGTTGTCGTTGCAGGTACTGGCGCAGAGTACGAATGGTTTAACGGCGTATTATTTGAAGATTCACCGCTCCTTTCCTATAAAACCCCGTATTCTTTATGTAAAAATGCACTGCACTCCTGGCTAGAAACGTATGCACAACAAACAGGCCTCAGCATGTGTTGGGGCCGCATTTTTCATATGTATGGACCTCACGAACAAGGTAATCGGCTCGTTTCTAACATTATCACTTCCTTATTAAAAAACGAGGAAGCACTATGTACACATGGAAAACAATCGAGAGATTTCCTCCATGTGAGTGACGTCGCTGACGCTCTCGTAACAATATTAGAACACAGCGTTACAGGCACCATCAATATCGCTTCTGGTCAATCTGTACAAATTAAAAAGTTAGCTTCTATCATTGCTAAAAAGATAGGAAAAGAACATTTAATTAAACTAGGTGCAATCCCTTTCTCTAAAGATGAACCTTTATTTGTCGGGGTTAATGTAGAACGTTTAAAAACTGAAGTAAACTGGAAACCAACATACGATCTAAATACAGGAATTGAAGAAACAATTTTATGGTGGAAATCATTTATACAAAAACATAACGATATGCATCATTAAAACGTAAATCCTTCGTTCCTCTCGCTAATTCCTTATACCATTCTCCTAATCTTTCCGACGTAATAATATGGTGCGTCCCCATTCCCCCATGCTTACTAGCTTCAGAAAGAGTCGGACCAATTTGTAACTTTCTCTTTCTCATCGCATCGTTCCACGGACTAAACCCAAACCATAATATACAGGCAAGAGGTGGATAAATCATCGATTCATGTGCAGATAAATGTCTTCCAACCGTATAACTTCCATGCTCATGATTATGAATAAATCTACCTCTTCTCCATAACGGCCAATCTTCTGGTAAATAACCATGAAATCGCTGTTTCATTAAAGGTATTCCAAAGTTAAGGTCCGGATAGTTGTAGTTAGGATCATCAACCATAATAAGCCCGTCCAGCCAATACATCCTCCCCCCCAATTCATTTAGCGATTTCCAAAACTGATTTTTATCTTGCACGCAAAGAAACTCAGTCGTATTTAAAATCATTTTCCATCCTTGTACTTCTTGTTCTATCCTCATCACTTCATGATCTGTCGCATATGCATCAAACTCTGGATTTACAGAATCTCGCACCTCCCAATGCGGTGCGAATTTTTTACAAATCTCAACGGAACGATCTGTTGAACCTTTATTAATTAAAATACCATGATCAAAAAGTTTCGTATGATGCATAAGCCACCATGGCAATAAATACTCTTCATTGTAAAAATGTGAAATAACGGTTGTAGTTATAATAATCTCCTCCTCTTTCTCTATTAATCTACTTTTTATCCTACAACCAATATACTCATAAGCAAAAATATGTTTCCTAATTATTGATCAAATATTATTATTAATATTTTTGTAAGTTTTCCTTTGGTACCCAGCCCTTCTCACCATCTCTTCCTTCGCACCAAACCCATCCATTCAATTCTTCTAATCCGATCAATCTTTCTCCAATACTCACATTTAATTCTTTCGCAGTATATTGTTTTATAATAATTCCTGTTCCATTCATATCTTTTCTTATAATTTGCTCCGGAACCCATCCTTTCCGGTTATACTTCTCTTCGTGACAAAACATCCAGTTTTCCCAGTTTTCCGGACCAGCGTAACTCTCTATCATTTTCACTACATCCCCCTCTTCTAAGCGAATTGGATTAGGATAATTGCTAACATGTGATTTTATAACGATATATTTCATAACAACCTCTAATAATCAGAAAATTAAGTTATAATATCATTATAACTTAAAGAGGAGGAATGCACGCATGTACTACAACACTTCATTCGAAAACGATCAACCTGTAGGCCGTCTATAAACTAAGACGGGCTTATAACACATACACTATGCCTCGTCTTAGGGAACTCATATTACCCTAAAAATAGACGGAGGTACTTCAAATGAAACAAACCATTTTAGGAGCTATATGTTTATCACTAGCAGCAAGTATATGGGGCGGTATGTATGTTGTTAGCAAATACGTACTCGATTTTATCCCACCACTAACACTCGTTTGGCTACGCTTTATCATTGCTTTTGTTGTTTTGTATGGCATTTTGAAACTAGCTGAGAAAAAGCAAAAGAAAAAAGTAACCATTCGCAAAAAAGATTGGCTCCTCTTCGCTTGGATAGGATTTATTGGATATTTCATTTCAATCACATGCCAATTTATCGGAACAAAATTATCCGACGCTCATACAGGCTCGTTAGTTACATCAGCTACGCCTGCATTTATGGTTATATTTGCAGCGCTCATTTTGAAAGAAAAACTAACCGCTCATAGACTTTTATCTACTATAATAGCGACAATCGGTGTCATTATCGTAATCGGATGGGATATTGAAATTGGCTCCTATTTTATCGGAACAATCATTTTAGTTGGAGCCGCTATTACGTGGGCCTTACTATCTATTTATGTAAAAATCGCTTCAATCCAATTTTCATCCTTAGTTATTACAACGTATGCCATATTCTTTTCACTCTTTTTTATTACACCTTTTATGATAGGAGAACTACAAACATCCTCTATCGGAACAGTAAATACGTACGTAATATTAGGCGTATTATACTTAGGAATCGTTTCAACAGCAGGTGCCTTTTTCCTTTGGAATAAAGGATTAGACTTAATGGATGCAAGCATCGGTTCCTTATTTTTCTTCTTCCAACCTATCGTTGGATCATTACTTGGTTGGCTCTTATTAAATGAGACATTAAATAGTAACTTTTTCATTGGTGGTATTCTCATTATATGTAGCGTTTTCATTACTACTTTTGAAAAGAAATAAAAAGCAGGCAGAGATTCTTAGTCTCTGCCTGTTCGCATTATTGGATCTTGGTCGTGAAAACCAATACAAATCGGTATATTACTTTGCACTTCACTACGTACACTTATAAAACTACACAGCGTTTTAGCAATTAAATATAAAGTTACACCGACTGCTTTTTCACTTGTGTCAAAGCCATTTCCATTATACATATCTGCTAATTCTACAGACCCCGGCCCCTCAATATTATATGTCCATTCAGATGCCCAATCATCGTCCTCTTCTTCAAGTGGAATATATTCCTCACAAATATAAAACTGACTATCCCATTCGTTATCAAGGTCATACTCAAAATAAATCGCTTTTGATTCTTCATTAGTAGCCATTTCTACAGCTGCATCCAAACCTACTCGAATACTTTCCTTATATGACTCTATATCAATTGCTTTAATTCGTTCTGCATATTCTGCAGACGCTAACATGCTACAAATTTCAAAATACTTCGCTTCTATTTGCTCTACTGCTAACGAAAAGACATCCTCTTGCATCTCTTCTAAATACTGAAATATATCCACACTAAACACTCCTCACTCTTTACGCACTCCAATGCGATGGACGGGATAACATTTTCGGTAATTTCGTATGCTTATCCCCTTTCGCTGCGTTAATTTGAACTTGCGTCAGAAAAATACTATTTGTAAAATCAGCCCCGCGAATATCTGCATCTCTTAAATCTGCTCCGATAAGATCTGCTCCTCTTAAATTTGCTCCATTTAAGTTAGCCGCAATTAAGTAAGCACCCCTTAAATTTGCACCTTGTAAATTTTTCTTTTTCAAATTTGCTCCCATAAGATCTGCTCCGCGGTGAATGATTCGTTTCTTACGTGCAGTATTCATTTCCTTCCATACTAATTCGCTCGTTTCTAAAAGAAGAATGTTCACCTCTGCCCTATGCATTGGAACATTTATTTTCATTAACTCATCTGGATTTAAATTCGAAAGTCGCTCTGTCTCCTCAATTGCGGTCTCCAGCTCTTTATGAATTGGCTGTGTTGCCTTTAAAAGAATCGCTTCATTCAAATACCAAAGCATTTCATGAAGTTGATGCATAACCGGAAAAGCATCGTACATTTTTCTTGCATGCTTTGCATCTTTCCGCCAATCAATCCCTTTAAACGTACCCTGAGAAATCTTCTGCCCAGCACCGAAACACTCAAATACTGTACAACCTTTATAACCTTTTCCTCTAAGATTTTTATGTATACTACATTTAAAATCTGATTGTAAGTTAGAACATGGTTTACCACCATCTTTATTCACTGCAAAATCTACCGATGCTGCGAACGGTAATGCAACGCAACATAGACCGAAGCATTTTTCGCAGTTTGCTTTTAAATGATCGTTATGATTAGTCAAAATCTATACCCCCTGTTGTCTTTTGACTATTTCATAATATTCCAACTGTAATAAATAATCAATTTTAAAATAAACCAGCATCTTTCGTTTCAATTCATAACTTTATCATTCGATTTCCTTTCAATTGAAAAGGACTATTTCTATTTAATGAATTATAATTAAATTATAAATTTTCTAACTAAAAAGGGGACTTATTATGACACTAGAAATGAAAACAAACTGTCAAATTTGCGATCAATCACTCGAACAAGATTCTGAAGCATACATTTGTGTATATGAATGTACATTTTGCGCACCATGTACAGAAGAAAGACATAACGTTTGTCCAAACTGCGGCGGCGAATTAGTACGTAGACCGAAAAAGAAATAATAAAAAGCAAAGCGATATCGCTTTGCTTTTGTTTAGGCATCTGAAATTATATATTTAAAAACTTCACACAAACAGGCTCTGGCACAACAACATCAGATTGTAAAAGTGTTAACTTACCTGTAGATTCATCTCTTGAAAATAACACAAGATTATGTGACTTTTCATTTGTAGCAACAAGAAACTTTTCAGTAGGATCTAATACAAAGTCTCTTGGCCAATTTCCTTCTGTAGATGTATGTTCCACAAATGTAAGCTGGCCTGAGTTTTGATCTACGCTATAAACAGCGATACTATTATGACCACGATTACCTGCATATACAAAGCGGCCGTCAGAAGAAATATGGATAGCACTGCCTTGACTATTTTCATCAAATTGTTCTGGAAGAGTAGAAATATACTGTAATTCTGTAAAGGATCCTTCTTCCGAGTTATATGTTAGCGCAATAACCTCTGAACTAAGCTCCGTCATTACATAAGCGTATTTTCCATTTGGATGAAAAGCAATGTGTCTTGGTCCACTTCCCGGATTCACAGACAGGCTATTCACTTCTATTAATGTACTATCTTTTACTTCATACGTAATTATTTTATCTATCCCTAAATCAACGCCCACTACATATTTTTCATCAGGAGTATATCCCGCGTAATGTGCATGTGGTTTTTCTTGTCTTTCTTTATTCGGACCTGAACCTTCATGCGCCATAATAGATGAAGCAGGATTTACAGTTCCATTTTCTTCATTTACTTCAAAAGACTCAATCGTTCCTTTATGGTAATTTGCTGTAACTACTGTATGATTTCCACTATCAACACTAATATGACAAGGAGAAGCCCCTTCTACTACTTGTCTATTTTTCGCTTTTAGTTCTCCAGTATGACTGTCAATGGAATAAGCAGCTACACCGCCAGATTCGCCTTCCTTAACAACGGAATAGAGATATTCATTATTTCGGTTAATCGTTACATATGTAGGGTTATCCAACTTAGCGGCAAGTGTTACATTACCAATTTTTTTTGCTTCCGTGTCTAAAATAAACTTATATATTCCTTCACTATTTTCTTTCGTGTATGTTCCAATATATCCGATAAACTCTTTGTTATCCTTCATTTTCATAACCCTCTCTCCCTATATTTTTCATTCATCATACTTCTTAAAATATTTTATGTTGAAAGAGTATCCTAAAAAATCGGAGTACCTCTTTATACGTTACCATATTTTCTTGGTAAATAGCTTTTAAACCCACTTTTTTTGATACGCTGCTATACTTTCATATTCTTCTTCCAATTGACGGGACAAACGGATATAGATTGGCGTTAAATCTTTATATTTTTCCACACTTTCCATGTTTGGCTCATGATGAAAATCTGCACCTACCATTTCAGAAACTACGGATAATGTATCTATTTCACCTAAACTATATAAACCGAGGATTGCAGCTCCTAAGCAAGAGCTTTCGAAACTTTCCGGAACATATACGTCTTGATGGAAAATATCCGCCATCATCTGTCTCCAAAGTTCCGACCTTGCAAAACCGCCTGTCGCTTGAATTTTTTTCGGTTCGCCAATTAGTTCTTTTAAAGCGAGAAGAACTGTATATAAGTTATAAATTACCCCCTCTAAAACAGCACGGATAAGATGTTCTTTTTTATGATGCAATCCGAGTCCAAAGAAAGATCCTCGTGCATTTGCATTCCATAAAGGAGCTCTTTCCCCTGCTAAATACGGGTGAAATAATAAACCATCAGATCCAGGATTCACTTTTGCTGCTATTTCAGTAAGCACCTCATATGGATCTTTTCCTAAGCGCTTTGCAAGTTCAATCTCTGAAGTGCCCAATTGGTCACGAGCCCATCTGAAAATCATACCACCGTTATTAACTGGACCACCGATTACCCAATGGTCTTCAGTTAACGCATAACAAAAAATTCTACCTTTTGGATCTGTTACAGGACGATTTGTTACAGCACGTATCGCACCGCTTGTACCAATTGTAACAGCCACAACGCCAGGATCTATTGCATTTACACCTAAATTAGATAGTACTCCATCACTCGCTCCTACTACAAAAGGCGTAGAAACAAGTACATTCATCTCTTTGGCAAGCTCTTCATCTAATCCTGTTAAACTGTGCGTTGTTGGAACAAGCTTTGAAAGCTTTTTATCTGTAATTCCCGCTACATGTAAAGCCTCTTCATCCCATTTTAAAGATTTTAAATTGAACATTCCTGTCGCTGATGCTATAGAATAATCAATTACATATTCTTTATATAACTTGTAAAAAACATATTCTTTAATAGAAATGAATTTATAACTTTTTGCGAATAACTCTGCCTGCTCATTCTGTAGCCAAACTAATTTCGAAAGTGGTGACATCGGATGAATTGGTGTCCCAGTACGAAGGTAAATTTCATGACCATTCATATCATTCTTTATTTTCTCCGCCCAGCTTGCACTTCTATTATCTGCCCAAGTGATACATCTCGTTAATAGCTCTCCTTTTTCATCTACAGCAATGAGACTATGCATTGCCGAACTAAAAGAGACACAAAGAATATCATTCGGCTGTACACTACTTATTCGTACAGTTTCTTTAATCGTATTTATTACTGCATGAAAGATTTCTTCTGGGTCTTGTTCTGCTGTTTCAGGTGTAGGGGAATATAAAGGATATTCAATTCCATGACTAGCAATAACAGATCCATCAGTAGAAAATAGAACTGATTTTGTACTAGTTGTCCCAATGTCTACACCAATCATATATTTTGAGCTCACCATCTCTTCCTCCTAACAAAAAATTGCTACAGTATCCCACCATAAAAATACATTCCTTTTATCTATTGAAAACGTTGTAAGCCATAATTATCTAAATAGAAACATCTTTATCTTAAACAAACATATCGAGTAGTAAAACTCCTCCAAAAGCGATAAATGAAAGTAATGTTTCTAATACTGTCCATGTTTTAAATGTTTCTTTCACTGTTAAACCTAGGTATTCTTTTACCATCCAGAACCCAGCATCGTTTACGTGAGAAAACATTAACGCTCCTGCACCTGTTGCAATGACGAGTAATTCTAAATTCACACCTGTCGTATTTTCAACGATTGGCGAAACGATACCGGCTGCTGTTGTTAAAGCGACTGTCGCTGACCCTGTCGCAATTCGAATTAACCCAGCTACTATAAATGCTAATACAATTGGAGATAGAGCTAAATGCTCAGACATTTGAGCAATAGCATTCCCTACCCCACTATCGATGAGAATTTGCTTAAATCCCCCGCCGGCACCAATAATCGCAACAATTGAACCGATTGGTAATAAGCTATCTTCTGTTATCTTCTTAATAGCTTTTTTATCGATACCTTGACGAAATCCAAGAAAATAGAACGCCGTAAAACATGCAATCAATAGTGCAATTATAGGACTACCGATTAATGTGACAATCTTCATCAAAGTATTAGAAAGAGGCACATAAGGAGCTGCTGCAGCTAAAACCATTAACATAACAGGTAACAATATAACTAAAAATGAAACTCCTATTCCTGGTAATTTCGTTGATTTTGTATTTACACGAATCAATTCTGGCTCATTTTCAGGAATTACACGTTTGTGAATCCATTTCGCAAATATAGGACCTGCAATAATCGCTGCAAAAAATGTAATAATGAGTGAATACATTAGTACCTTCCCAAGATTCGCTTTATAAATACCAATTGCAACTATGGCCCCTGGATGCGGAGGAACAAGGCCGTGTACGACAGATAGCCCAGCAATTGCTGGTAATGCTATCAATAAAATATTTTGTTTCGTTGTTTTATGAATTGAAATTACTAACGGCAGTAATATTAAAATGCCTACTTCAAAAAACACCGGGATTCCAATAATAAAACCTGCAATTAACATAGCCCATGGTAAGTTTTTTATCCCAAAGGATTTTATAAAGAACTCTGCCACCTGCATTCCAGCACCTGACTCTGCCATCATTTTCCCTAAAATTGTACCTAATACTAAAATACCTACTAAATGCCCGAGAACACTGCCGACTCCCGTTTCATAAGCACTCACTATTTTATCCATTGGCATCCCAGACATAATTGCTAAAAACAAACTTGCAATCGTTAAACTAATAAATGCATGCCATCTCCACCACGATACCCCTAAAATAACAATTACGATTGATAATAATGTAATCATTAAAAGGTACATATTCATACGCAGTTCCCCCCCTTTATGTAAACCCTTTCAAAATTGCTATACAATTAAGAGAACCTATATAGTTCTTTCATGAGTAAGAATTTATATATCGATATACAAATCATCTTCACAAAATAATAATTTATACAAAAAGAATCTCCCTTATCAGAGATACATGTTAACTCACCTCTCTGATAAGGGGATTTCTCTTCCATAATTATAATGTTATTGTGATAAACGCTTCGTGCGATCAATTTTCCCTTTTTTAAAAGTGAATGACACTTTCTTCTCTTGCTGTTTTCACGTAGTAAGACTACAAACTCAGGTTCCAGTTTAAACGATGAAGTTACTTAGGATTTGTCTTCTCATGAAAAACAATTTTCGGAAAGCACCTTCACTTTCATAACATTATAATTTAGGCGCTTTCGCCCAATCAGCAGCAAATTTCTCAATACCTTGGTCTGTTAATGGGTGCATAGCAAGTTGTTCAATTACTTTATAAGGGATTGTTGCAATGTGAGCACCTGCCATCGCTACACGAGTTACATGATCTGGATGTCTAACAGAAGCCGCAATAATTTGTGTATCTAGTTGATGAACATCGAATAATTCAGCAATTTTAGCAACTAATAGTACACCATCTTCAGAAATATCATCTAAGCGTCCTAAAAATGGCGAAACGTACGTTGCACCTGCTCGAGCAGCTAAAAGTGCTTGGTTCACCGTGAAAATAAGTGTAACATTCGTTTTCACACCTTTTTCAGTAAGGTAGCGACAAGCTTCTAATCCTGCTAACGTCATCGGAAGTTTAATTGTAACTTTTTCATCGCCACCGTTAATTTTAATCAGTTCTTCTGCTTGGGCGATCATCTCTTCAGCTGTAACAGCATCTGGCGTTACTTCTGCCGAAACAGATTCAACTTTAGGAACTGCCTGACAAATTTCTGCAATACGGTCTTCAAATTTAATGCCCTCTTTTGCTACTAAAGAAGGATTCGTTGTAACACCAGCTAAAACTCCAAGTTTATATGCTTTTTTTATATCCTCAAGATTTGCAGTATCAATAAAAAATTTCATGATTAATTCCCTCCAGTTTTTAAACGTTGATGAGTTACATGTTTAATATGCTTATCCCGTAAAAGCCCGATTGGTGTGGAATGAAGCCCCTACTTATTAAAGTTTCACTTTATTTCTTTTCTACTGCATGTCCGCCAAATTCATTGCGCAGAGCTGCTACAACTTTTCCTGTAAATGTATCATTGTCTAATGAGCGGTAGCGCATTAATAGAGACATTGCGATAACAGGAGTTGCTGTTTGAAGGTCTAATGCTGTTTCTACTGTCCATTTTCCTTCACCAGAAGAATGCATAACACCCTTAATCTCATCCAGTTTTGCATCTTTAGAAAATGCATTTTCTGTTAATTCCATTAACCAAGAACGAATCACTGAACCGTTGTTCCATACTCTTGATACTTTTTCATAATCGTAGTCAAATTCACTCTTCTCTAGAATCTCAAATCCTTCACCAATAGCAGCCATCATACCGTATTCAATTCCGTTATGAACCATTTTTAAGAAGTGACCACTACCAGCTTTTCCAGCATATAAGAATCCATTTTCTACAGCAGTATCGCGGAAGATAGGTTCAACGATGTCCCAAGCTTCTTGATCTCCTCCGATCATGTAACAAGCACCATTACGAGCGCCTTCCATTCCGCCAGAAGTTCCTGCATCCATAAAGTGAATGCCATCTTTCTTTAATTGCTCATATCGGCGGATAGACTCTTTATAATGTGAATTACCAGCTTCAATTAAAATATCTCCTTTTGATAAAAGTGGTGTAACCTCATCAATAACAGAATCAACAACAGCGTGTGGTACCATTACCCAAAGAATTCTTGGTGATTGTAATGACTGAACAAGTTCACTTAAACTAGATGTACCTGTTGCCCCGTACTCTTTCATTTCTTCTACTGCGCTCGTATTTAAATCAAATGCTACTACTTCATGTTTATGATCCATTAAATTTTTCCCTAAATTTAATCCCATTTTACCTAACCCAATTAATCCTACTTGCATAATATAATTCCTCCTCAAATCATCTTTTATTAAAAATCCATATCACTACAATCTGGAATACCTTTCAGCACTGAAATTTTAATATGTACAGAAAGGTATTCACAGTCATAGCTTAAGAATTCAACACATTTTTTGTAATTTGAACAACATTTTCTGTCTTAAATCCAAATAGATTCATGACTTCAGCTCCAGTACCTGAAGCTCCAAATGTTTCAATTGATAGTACTTTTCCTTCTTGTCCTACATAACGTTCCCAACCAAGAGATACACCCATTTCAAGAGATACTCGTTTCGTTATAGAAGACGGAAGAACGGATTCTTTATATTCGTTCGATTGGTGATCGAATAACTCCCAGCTCGGCATTGCAACGATGCGAACAGAAACTTGATCTTCTTCTAATTTTGCTTTCGCACTAGCAGCTAAGGATACTTCAGAACCTGTCGCAATTAAAATCACATCCGGATTTTCATTCGTTTGTGTTAATACGTAAGCTCCTTTAGAGAGATTCTCTATGTTCGCTTTCGTTTCATTAAACACCGGTAAATTTTGACGGCTCAGTACTAAAACGACTGGACCATCCGTTTGCTGTAAAGCATACGCCCAAGCACTTGCTGTTTCATTTGCATCTGACGGACGGATAACTGTTAGACCAGGAATTGCTCGAAGAGCTGCCAATTGTTCAATTGGTTCATGCGTTGGACCATCTTCTCCTACAGCAATCGAATCATGTGTAAATACGTAAGTAACAGGTAACTTTTGCAGTGCAGCCAGTCGAATGGACGGACGAAGATAATCATTAAATACAAAGAATGTACTTACGAAAGGTTTTACTCCTCCATGAAGCGCCAATCCATTCGCTGCAGCGCCCATTGCATGTTCACGTACACCGAAATATATATTTCGTCCAGCATACGATTCTACCGCGTACACAGCTTCACCTTTTATATCTGTCATAGTGGAATGAGAAAGATCTGCACTTCCACCGAAAATAGAAGGAATCGATTTCACATAATAATTAATAGCTTCCCCACTTGCAACACGAGTGGAAATCGTTTTTTCAGTATCAAAAGATAGAATGTCTTTCGCTTCAATTAAAACCTCACCTGTAATCGCTTTTTCTAATTCATCTGCTAGTGTAGGATTCGACTCTCTGTATGAGTTGAACTGCTCATTCCAGTCATTTTCTTTTTCAATACCTTTTTGTTTCAGTTCATTAAAATGAGCTTTTACTTCTTCAGGTACAAAGAAATCTTCCTCATAATCCCAACCATACACTTGTTTTGTCGCTGTCGCTTCTTCTACTCCAAGCGGATTACCATGTGCTTTGTTCGTTCCAGCAACTTTTGGACTTCCATAACCTATAATGGTTCTAATTTCTATAAGAGTGGGTTGATCCGTATTTTCTTTCGCTGATTGAATAGCTTTTGTAATCGCATCAACATCGTTTCCATCTTCAACTCTTACATATTGCCAATGTACAGATTCTGCCCTTTTCTGAATATCTTCAGAGAAAGCAATGCCTAATTCACCATCAAGTGAAATTTCATTTGAATCATACAGTACAATTAACTTGCCAAGTTTCATATGTCCTGCCATTGACATCGCTTCATAAGCGACACCCTCCATTAAGTCACCATCTCCGACTAAAGCATACGTATTGTGATCTATAATAGAGTGACCATCCTTATTAAACTTCGCTGCTAAATGAGCTTCTGCCATTGCCATTCCGACAGCATTAGCAATCCCTTGTCCTAACGGGCCTGTAGTCGCTTCAACTCCAGGAGTATGACCAAACTCAGGATGTCCTGGTGTTTTACTATTTAACTTTCTGAAATTTTTCAAGTCATCAATTGAAACATCATATCCAGCTAAATGAAGTAAGCTATATAACAGACTAGATCCATGTCCCGCCGATAAAACGAAACGATCACGGTTAAACCATTCTGGGTGATTAGGATTGTAATTTAAATGATTCGCCCATAATGCATAAGCCATTGGTGCTGCTCCCATCGGAAGACCTGGATGACCTGAGTTTGCCGCATTAATAGCATCAATCGATAACGTACGAAGTGTATTCACTGCTAATTGATTTATGTTTTGTGTCATAGTAATCGTCCCCCTAAATGCTTTTATTAAAGAAAGTACTTATTTTTCCGTCTCTTGATCTAACCACCATTTAAATCCACTTTCTTGCAACAGTTCATTAGACGCTTCTGGACCATATGAACCAGACTCATATTCATAAAGCGGCAATAAGTTTTCCTCGAACGCTTCAAGAATTGGTTGTACCCATTCCCATGACAATTCAACTTCTCTCCAATGTGCAAAGAATGTAGCGTCTCCACTCACAGCATCATGAATGAGTCTTTCATACGCTTCAGGTACTCCCACATCCGCTTGCTCACAAGTAAAGTTAATACGCATCGGTTCAATTTCTCCATTTTTCAATGGATTTTTACTGTTTAACTGTAATGAAACGTTCTCACCTGGACTAATTTCAATTATTAATAAGTTAGGTGCTGCATTTGGATTACTATCTTGATATTGCTGTTTTAACGTATTTTTAAATTCAATTACAATACGAGTAGACTTTTCTTTCATTCGTTTGCCTGTTCGTATATAGAAGGGAACGCCAGTCCAAAATGGATTATCGATCCACAGGCGAGCAGCAACAAATGTGTCTATGTTAGAAGAAGGATTTACTCCTGGCTCCTCTTTGTATGCTACAACTTGTCCGCCTTTTATCTCACCTGCAGCGTATTGTCCGCGAATGATATGGCTTTGAACGTCTTCTTTTTTCACTTTACGAAGCGTTTCCATTACCTTTCGCTTTTCCTCTCGAATTTCACATGCATTAACCTTTTCCGGCAGATTCATAGCAGTCATCATTAATATTTGTAACATATGATTTTGAACCATATCTCGAATGGCCCCTGCCTGGTCATAATATCCTGCCCTTTCTTCAACCCCAACTGTTTCACTCGCTGTGATTTGCACATTCGCTATATGTTCTTTATTCCAAATTGATTGGAGAACAGGATTTGCAAATTCTAATGCTTCAAGGTTTTGAATCATCGGTTTACCTAAATAATGATCAATACGGTATATCTCGTCTTCTTCAAACGTGCGACTAAGCTTATCATTCAGCTCACGAGCAGATGTAAGGTCGTGCCCGAATGGTTTCTCAATCATCAGACGTTTCCATCCATCCGTTTTATCAAGTCCGCTTTCCTTAATATTTAAAGCAATGGTCTCGAAAAATTCAGGAGCAACGGAAAGATAAAACATTCTATTTCCTTTTATATGTAATTCTTCTTCCCTTTCACGAACGACTTGTAATAACCTCTCATAGTCTTCCGGCTTACTCACATCTAATGGACAATAGCGAAAATTATCTAGAAAACCTTCCAGTTCCGGAGTACCTTCTTCTCTATGACGGGAAAACGTCTCTATTGATTCTTTTATTCTTTCTTGAAAATCTACATGAGATACTTGACGTCTCCCAAGCCCGATAACGGATATTTGCTTTGGAAGCTTTTGATCTCTATATAAATTATATAGTGCTGGGTAAATTTTGCGTTTCGCTAAGTCCCCTGTCGCTCCAAATAAAACAAAGGTCATTGATTCCAATTTCAGTCCCCCTCTTGTTGTATAATCCTTGTCAATATTTTAAAAATGAATTGTACAGAAGCTCATGTTTTATAAAAACAAAGAGTTATCAAATCCCAATTCTTTTTATACCTTTCGCTTTTTAATTGTCCCCAATATTAATAGTGGCAATTCAAAGCATTTCTACCACAACTTACTTATTTATAGAATTTAACGAAACATTTTATATCAGATTACTTTTAGTAATTAAATAATCTTATGTCTAATATATTAACCACATAAATTATTATCGTCAATAAAAATGTCTTGAATTACATACGATTTATTTCGTAATACTTTTCTAAGTGTATTCCTAGTTACCATTCATTTTCAAAGATAATGATCGTTATAATAAATATCATTTTTATCAAAACATTCAATTAATTTAGCGCTAAACTCACGAGCAGACGTTACATTATAACCAAAAGGCTTCTCTATAATAAGACGATTTAATCCTTTTGTAGCTCACAATCCACTTTCTTTCCTTCATTCATATAAATCTATACTTTTCATATTTCTACTCAAAATTGATAGGCAATACTGTAACACCACATTGTTGCCTATTGTAATCGTTATAACTTTCTTTGTGCTACGAGTGTTATTATAAATCGGCCATAACATGAATAGCAGTACGTACTTTAAAGTGATGTAGCACTTTAAAATACCTATACTAAGTGAGTAATAATAAACATAATGAATAAATCATGCTGCAAAAATAACATCTACCCTTTCTTCAAAAAGCTTTACAGTAGTTTTTAGAAGTACGTTACATTATTTCATTTCATGCACTTTCCTCTTCTTTATATAAAATTCTCACTAACAAAATTCAAAATATTATACTTATTTTTCGTACTTTGCTATGCTATAACCACAAACAGGAGGTATAAACTATGAAAGCACAAATTATCCATTCTTTTGGGGATTCATCTGTATTTCAATTAGAAAAAGTTTCAAAACCAAGACTTTTACCAGGTCATGTTCTAATCGATGTAAAAGCAACAAGTGTAAATCCAATCGATACAAAAATGCGTAGTGGGGCCGTTTCAGCCGTCGCTCCTGAGTTTCCAGCTATATTACACGGCGATGTAGCTGGTATTGTTATTGAAGTAGGAGAAGGTGTTTCGAAATTCAAATCAGGGGATAAAGTATACGGATGTGCCGGAGGTTTTAAAGAAACTGGAGGTGCACTTGCAGAATTTATGCTTGCTGATGCACGATTAATTGCTCACAAACCTAACAATTTAACAATGGAAGAAGCTGCTGCTCTACCATTAGTTGCAATTACAGCTTGGGAATCTTTATTTGATCGTGCAAATATTAAACCTGGTCAAAATGTTCTCATTCATGGAGCTACTGGTGGCGTAGGACACGTAGCCATTCAACTAGCTAAATGGGCAGGCGCTAAAGTTTTTACAACAGCTTCTCAGCAAAACAAAATGGAAATAGCCCATCGTTTAGGAGCCGATATAGCTATTAATTATAAAGAAGAATCTGTTCAAGAATATGTACAAAAACATACGAACGGAAACGGATTTGAAGTTATATTTGATACAGTAGGCGGCAAGAATCTTGATCATTCTTTTGAAGCTGCTGCGGTCAATGGAACTGTCATAACTATTGCAGCTCGTTCAACCCATGACCTCTCTCCTTTACACGCAAAAGGACTCTCTCTGCACGTTACTTTTATGGCATTAAAAATATTACATACAGATAAGCGTAATGATTGCGGAGAAATCTTAACGAAAATAACGCAAATTGTAGAAGAAGGAAAACTTCGTCCATTGCTAGATTCTAAATCTTTTACGTTTGATGAAGTTGCACAAGCACATGAATATTTGGAGTCAAATAAAGCAATAGGTAAAATAGTTTTGAAAAACGTTTGGTAACTTTCACTAAATAATACAAATAACAAATGTTTGTTGTTTGAAAATAACAGCGAGATCGCTTCGCCTTATCTTTTTCTTAAGAGGCGTGCCACAACCTTAAAAGCTTTCCATCCTTTACAACAAGTAAAAAAATAACAGCTGAATTTTGAGGCGGGGTCTTACCGCCCGGCAAATAGCGGGATAACATTCAAAAACCTTGCAGAAAAATTCTACAAGGTTTTTGTCTATAAATACAAATTAATCACTATATTAAAATGAAAGAGTTTGTAATTCATCACAATAATATTAAATATACGCTGCTTTAAAGGCTTGTTGGACAGCTTGTACTTCTAATGAGTCTTTACCATATAAGTTCGTTGCTACACGAATACAAGCTTCTTTTAATTCTTTAAAATCAGAAGTCATATTTAATTCATCCGTATTTGCATAATAGAAAATATCAAACATTTTATCTTCTCCAATGCCATGTACGTTTACTCCATTATGGCTTCCACCACTAGCAATCAAGTAAGCTACTTTATTAATAATGCTAGAGTTCGTGTGTACACCACCATGATCGTGGTCAGCATCAATAGGTAAGTTATTATAATGCCTATAATCCTCTGGATATCTAGAAGAGATAGATGATGGGTTTTTCATATCTCTAAAAATACGACCTGATTGTTCTCCCATTGTCCAATTGAACTTTCCGTTATTGGCATACTTTTCAACGGCTACTCCTAAAATATCAGATAACGCTTCATTAATTGCACCAGCTTCTCCCGCGTACTCAAGTCCAGACTCATTTCTTGTAACCGCGTGTGTAAATTCATGTCCTGCCACATCAAATGCTCTAACAATTGGATCTCCGTATACTAGCATAGCGCCATTACTAAATGCATTAAACCACTGCTTAGGATTTCCTTTATTCGTACCATTTGTGTTCCAACCATGAACGACAGAAATTACTTTTTGTCCGTTATTATCAAAGCTGTTACGGCCATATTTTTCTTGATAAAAATCATATACTTTCGTTGCTAAATAATGGGCACTAACTGCTTTAGGATCTGTAAAATTTGTAGAATTACTTGTTACTAAATCATCGAGATAACCCCATACATTTCTTCTATAATTATTATAATCTTTATAATTAGCAGTATATGTTTCAATTCCCTTACCACGAGAATAATCTGCAAGCATGTACGTTCCATCACTTCTTTGTGTAATTCCAAACGTACGATTAATACCTAAGTCATCTTTTCCTGTACCTGTTAATTTTGAAGGATCTGTTGATTTATTTGATGTCGCAGATTGGACAATACTACTCTCTACTTGTATACCCAATTTTTGAACGAGTTCTTTTAATAGATTACCACCAAAAGCATCAATTAATACTGTACCGGATACATATTCAGGTGTAGATGCACTAAAAGTAATTTGATATGCGTTTGTAGCTTTATTTGTATTTTCATCTACATATACCACTTGTTTAATTTCTGGTTCTTCAATAAATGTGAGATCATTTCCATAGATGTTGAAAAGCTGTTTCTTTGCATCCTCTTCTGATAGAGTAATAGGTTGTTTCAAATCTTCCTGTTGTTGTAAATCTTGGGCACTATCTCCCGAAACGCTCGTAAGTACACCATCATCATTAATATGTGCTGTTAGTTGATATCCGTATACATCACGTCCTTCATACGTTTGTTGAAGACGTACCAATGTAGTACCATCATAGGATTTACGACTTTGCGTAACATTATAATTAACTTTGGATTCCGTATTAACTTGCTTTGATGATAATGCTTGTTCTGTTTTTCCTTTTAGTGCATCCTTTGCTACATTTTCTGCCGAATTTTGAGAAGGTGCTGTTAAATTACCTGTTCGGAACGTATCTTCCTTTGTTTCCACTTTTAAATCTTCTGTTTCCGCATGTACTCCTCCATAAGGCATAATCGCCGATAACACCACTCCTGTAGTTAGACCTACCTTTACGAAATTATTCATATTTTTACTCCTTTATAATCGTATTATTAAATTAAATAAATGTATTTTAGAATTTTAAGCATAGATAAAAAATTTTAACTATAGCCAATCGTTTTTTACATACCTCTACATACATAGGTTAATAGATTGGTTTGCTACTTTTTTAGATTCAATTCAATTCATTTCTCAAAAATTACTCATTATATAAGCTATCTTTATATTTATTCATATACGTTATTTTTTGTGGTTCTGATAACATATTTATTGCCATCCACACATTCTTTTTCATTTCTAATTTTTGCATTGGTATCTCTTTTAAAAACTGATTACCTATAATCGCTTCCATTTCTTCATCAATTCTTTGTATAAGATTTTCTTCTGGATTATTTTGCAAAGAAGTATTTTTCAATCCCAATTTTGTTATTATAAATTCATTCGTTTTATTCATAGGATTAATAATAGTAGCTTTACTAGTTAATCGTTTTTTTATTTCATCATGATAGATTTTAATTCTATATCCCTCTTTTAGTGGAATGATATCTTTTACAATTGTTACATTTGTTCCTTCCATTTCCTTCGTATAAATTTTTTCACCTTTTTCATTAAAGACCTCTATCGATGCATATTTTTCACCTGCATAATAGCTATGAGGCGTTTTAGTAGTAATCGTAAAAATAGCTCGATTTTGCTCTAAGTCTGTATTTAATACGGCAAACTGATCATCTCCTAATCCTAGGAATTGAATCGTTTCATTTACCAACTTACTCACTTTCATTTCGTTAATATCAATCTTTAGACTATTATCTTTTTCTTTTACATAGGCATAATACGAACTGAAATGGTACATACTATTCGTTTTCCCACCTGAAATTTCAACCGTATACACTCCATTTGGTATGTCTTGTAAATTGATATCTGTTGTTTCAATTGTTTTCTCTTGAATAACTGTATTCCCTTCTTTTAATTTAATTTTTCCTCCTTTTAATGTATCTATTTCATTTGTATTTAAATGGATATGCAAATTCCCTTTTAGCCCAAGTGGAGCAATTTGCTGATTCGTAACTATTTCGAAGTTGGAGTTTATCGGAATATCAGGATCAACTATAGCTCTTGCTTTCGCTAATTGTGATTCAGGCACTATATAAGCTAAAGAAGTAACAGCCGGAAAACCTTTCGCCCTATTCATCTCTATTTGTTTATGATTAAGCTTAAAGCCCCACCTTTCAAAAACAGGTGTAAAATCAACTTGTCCATTCTCACTATAATACTGATTCATTAAATCTGGTAAAGAATGGTCACCTTTTTTGAAAGCAGCATTGCTAGCTAGTTTTCGATAACCTTGATACATTTTTGCAAATGCTTCATCGCCAGCTTTTTGTTTCGCCATCGTTAAAAGAATAAGTTTTTGTCGTAAATCTAAATCATCATAATTTTTATTTTCTTTCATTAAAGCATTATATAAATTCCGTTCTACCTGTTCCTTTTTCCCGAAATTAAACAACCAACCAAGTTGATCTGCTTTTTTGCCGTATTTACTATATTGATATTGAACACCAAATAGATTATTAGAAACTTCTCCTGTAAATATTCCTTGATTATCAAAACCAGCTTGGTATCCATGAGCGATTTCATGTAAAGTTCCCCAACTTAGTTTATCTAGCCACATCTTTGTACTATCTGTACTATTCGCTGTCCAATTTGTGCCATAATAGGCACCGCCAGCACCAGATATATCTGCTTTTAAGAAATAACGATTTTGACTTTTTTTATTTTCAAACGTTGAGCCATCTAAACCAATAATTGAATCATACATCACAAAAATATCTTCATAATACGCAATTAACTCATCCAATGATTGAAAATCTTTTAAAGATCTTACTAACTCTTTATCTTTTTTAGGTACAAATAATTGAAAACTCTCCCCTTGAAGTAACGCATACTCTCCATCAAATTGATCCCATGTACTAAAAAATTGAGATACACTTCCTTGTTGTTTATAAATGGGAAGGGGTTTAGTAGCACTTTCATTCCCTACTTGGTACTCAAGTACAGCGTGCTCTTCACCATACGGAGTATCTATGAAAGGAACTAAAGACGTATCACCTTGGATAGTAACCCATTCATTTCCTACTTGTATGAATTTTTCATTTTTTGAGTCATTAGACAATAAACGTAATGTTAATTTGTCTTTAAAATTAGGATTTGTTTGTCTTACCTTTAATGGTGTATTTCTCTTCAAAATAAATCCTAAATCTTGTCGATCATGATATTTCCCCTTACTTATGCCCGCCTGAAATATCCAAGTAGGCTCTTCTAAACTAGTAATTTTTTTTGCATTTATTCGTTCATCAGCATGTAAGTGTATATTTCCTATGAGGAAAAACATTGTATACATTAGGCCTATAACAAGTAACCTTTTCATTTGCATATCTCCTTCTCTATTTTTTTATATACAAAATACAATAAAGCCCTCCTTCTTCACTTATAATTGTCGTCAATAAGTTACTTATCAGTGTAATTATTATAGTTACATTAACTCGTGATTATCAATCATTAAATGTATGTAATTTTGCATATATGAATATTTTGTGATAAATTCCAAAATATCGTATAATTATCAATATTTTTTCAGACATTATTCAATAAAAAAAACACGAAGACTCTTAAGTCTTCATGTTTTTTATACATGTTATTACACTTGTGATTGAATTAATTACTAAAATCTTTTTAATCGTAAAAAATCAATTATTTTTAGGCTGATAGCCGTACCTAATCTTTTACAATTTACTTATTCTTTTTGTTCTGTAATATTAAATTTTGAAACCAATTCCGTTAATTCTTCCACCTTTTCTTTCATTTTGTTGGATTGGATTGATATTTGTTCAATTGATACGGCCTGTGATTGAATTGAATTTACAGTTTGAAGAGTCTCCTTTTTCACATCCGTTGCAGTTTCAGAAACTAGCGAAAGAGAAGCATTTACTTCTTCTGTACCAGCAGACATCTCTTCTGTCGCTGCGGATACTTCTTGAATTTGACCTGTAATCTTATCAATATCTCTCATAATAGACAAGAAGGTTTGATTCGCTTTGTAAGCAGCTTCTTTTCCTTCTACTGCCTTTTGTTGTCCTTTTTGCATGACATTAACTGTATCTTGGGTATCTTTTTGAATGGATTTTATTAAATGATTAACTTCTTTGGCAGATTCTTTAGATTGCTCAGCCAAGTCTCGAACTTCTGCGGCAACCACTGCAAATCCTTTCCCATTCTCTCCAGCACGTGCCGCTTCAATAGCGGCATTTAAGGCAAGAAGATTCGTTTGTTCGGCAATATTAGTAATTGCAGCGAGAGCTGTATCAATCTGTTGTGTACGTGTAACAAGTTTATTTATTACTTTTGATGTTTCCTCGACAACATCATGCACACTATTCATTTGAAGAATAGAGTGATTTATCACTTCACTACCGATATTTATTCGTTCTGTAGTCGTTACTGCTACCTCAGCGACTACTGCTGAAGATTCAGCTACAGTTTGCACCCCGGTTGTAATTTCTTCCATTGAGGATGAGCTCTCCTGAATACTAGTTACCTGTCCTTCTATTTTTGTTTTTACTTCTAAAACAGTCTGTACAACCTCATTTGAAATACTAGACGCTCGATTTGTATCTTGTAATACACCCTCCGTAGTAAAAATAACCTCTTGTGTTGTCATCTTAACATTCGCAATTAATTGTTGAAGGTTATCTAACATACTATTAAAAGACTGAACAATATGCCCTAATTCATTATTTGCTTTATAAGGAGTACGTGTTGTTAAATCTCCAGCTGCTACTTTTTCCATATCATTTTGTAGTAATGCAAGTGGTTTTCGGATAGTTAATTTAATAACATATCCAATTAATATAATTATTAAAATTGCTAAAATCGAAATACTAACAAACATTATCATTGTATTTTGAGCACTATTATTATTTTCCTTCTGTAAAAGCTCTGCATTATTACTATTATATAAAATCAATTCACGAATTGATTTTATTGATTTTTGCATATTAGGTTCAATCTCTTTTAGATAATATGCATATGCTTCCTCATTATTAGACTTCCCTAATTCTTGTGCTTTCTTCATTTGAGTCCTTAATTCATTAAATGTTTCATGAAACGTGTTATATAATTCTTTTTCTTTAGTAGAAATAAGTTTAGCCTCAAACTGCTTTAAAAGATGATCATTTTCCTTACGAATCCCATCCATTTCTCTTATTAATTCGTTCATTCTTTTTTCATCTTTTGATAACATTATTTCCATAAAGTTCATATTAACGTGATAAAAATTAGATTCTACAATTCCAATCCACTCAATTGGCAGTAAATTATCCTCATACATATTAGAGGAAGTACTTTTCCCTCTTTCTAACCCCCAAAACCCTATTAGGGATAATACTATACATGCAATACTTGATATAGTTATTAATATGTTTAGTTTTGTACCAATCTTACTGTTTCTTAATAATTCCAATTCACTTTCTCCATTCTAATATATAGTTTAATTAATGTATTTTATACCAAGAATCCAAAAATTACGATGTTTATTTTGTAATATGTAAATTTGCATATCGTCCACTACTGATTCAAAATAACCTAACATTGTAATTTTCGTTTTCCAAAAATTCATGATCATGAACACATCTCATTAATTCTTGAACTTCTTACCCAAAATATCCGCATATACTGTGGCACCAGGGAAAACCATCACTGGTATGATATATAAATTACGCTTCCATACAAGACTAGCTTAAAAATATTTTTCTTATTGCTCATTTTTCTATTCCCCCTCTATTAGAAGTACTCCTAGCACATCACACTAATAAAAACGATAATATTAAAAAATAAGGAAAGACATAATACGTATGTCTTTCCTCTAAAATTGTAATACTCAATATGCTCTTGGCTCTATTTGATTTTCCATTTAAATCCTCACATATCTTTCTTTATAATATCTCCTAACTCCATCCAATTTGTAATACGCGGGATATTGAGATATTGATTGTAAGAAGTAGTTTTTGCATATACATTTATCGGTTTTCCTATTAACGTTTCTAAAACAGCCGGCTTATCATCAAAGAAATAGTTTAATTTTATTTCTTGTATAAAGTGTATTTTTTCTTCATCCTTCATTCCATAGAAAAAGCGATCTTCATGTACCGGAAATCCTTTTTCTATTAACCATTTTTTTGTTTGCTCTCCATGCTCTTTAGGTCGCGCCGTTATATAGTAAATTTCATGTCCCTGTCTTTCTAATTCTTGCAATGTCTCTACAGCATACGGAAACGGTGAACAAGAAGTATAATAAATCTCATCCAGCAAACTATTCCACATATGACCGCCTTCCTCGGAAGTCATGCCAAATGCTTCATGAATTTCAATTGTTTTTAAAGAATGGAATACATCCAACCCTACTTTTTTGTTTAATTTCTTATTATATAAATGAAAAGCATGCTGCCTTAAATCAATTAGTGTATCATCGATATCAAATCCAAACTTCACTCTTCATCGCTCCTTTCTGCAATCCATTTATCGGAACATATAAGTAGTTTTTATTCCCCTTATTGCTCATCTTTCCGATATGCTGGATAGCCAATAAATCTATAATCTTTTCCAATCTGGGTAAATGATATATCCTTAAATTCAATTGCATCTTTCATTTTAGTAATACCAGTCCCCTCTACAAAACTAGGCGCCAATCTACCTCCAATAATTTTAGGTGCGAAATATAAAATAATTTTATCCATTAGTTTATTTTCAATAAACGAAGCATTTACTTCTCCACCACCTTCAATAAGCAGGGAGGAAACTCCTTTTTGTCCTAAAACATCAAGCATTTCATGTAAGTTTATATGCTTTTCTCCGCTAGTAACAAATACTTTAACTCCTGCATTTTCTAATGCTTTCTTTTTTTCCTCTGCATGATTACTTGTTGTAAATATCCAGGTAGGAGCTTCTCTATCTGTAACAACGTTAGCTTCCATCGGTATGCGTAATGTCGAGTCCAATATTACTCGAATTGGATTTCGGCCATTTGGAATACGCGTTGTCAATGATGGATTATCCTTTTGAACAGTATTCGCTCCTACTAAAATAGCCGCATTTTCGTTTCGTATTTGGTGTACTTCTTGTCTTGCTTCTGTAGATGTAATCCACTTACTACCCGATAAAGACGTAGCGATTTTCCCATCTAATGTAACTCCTGATTTAATCGTTACAAATGGGCGCTTTGTCAAAATATATTTATTAAAGACTTCATTCATTTTTTTAGATTCTTCTTCACACACTCCTACAAGTACTTCAATACCTGCATCTTGTAGAATTTTAATTCCACGTCCAGAAACAAGCGGGTTTGGATCAAGTGTAGCAACTACTACCTTCTTAATTCCTGCTTGTACAATTGCTTCAGCACAAGGCCCTGTTCTACCATGATGAGAACAAGGTTCAAGAGTTACATAAATTGTACCACCACGTGCCTGTTCTCCAGCCATACGTATCGCATGTATTTCGGCATGTGGTTCTCCGGCCTTCATATGTGCTCCGACCCCTACAATTCGATTATCATTTACAATTACAGATCCAACCAATGGATTTGGAGTCGTTTGTCCCTTCATAGCCTTGGCATTTTCTAGTGCTAGCTTCATATACAATTCATGCTCAAGCATGTAAGTGTCCCCCTTCAAAATGTCCAGAACGCTGAATCTTCGTTTGCAAATATTTCTCATTAAACTCTGAGACATCACCCCATAACGGTTCACGACTCGTAACATTTAATCCAGCTTTTTGTAACGCTTCTAATTTTTTCGGATTATTTGTAATAAGTTTTACAGGTTTTGAGCGTAGCGCTTTTAATACTTCAATTGTATCATCATAGTTTCGAACATCATCTTCAAAACCTAGGTTCAGATTAGCTTCTACTGTATCTAACCCATTTTCTTGCAAGAGGTACGTCATCGCTTTACTAAACAAGCCAATTCCTCTTCCTTCATGATTCGCTAAGTAAAATAAAGCACCTGAACCATGTTCTGTAATCATTTGTAAAGACTGCTTTAATTGGAATCCACAGTCACAACGTTTACTACCAAAGATATCACCGGTGTGACAAATACTATGCATACGAATTAGGGCATCTTCAGAATTCTCAAAATCACCATATACAAGTACACTAGATTGCTGCATATCAGCTAAATTAATAGATGAGAGTTTTTCGATAATTCCTTCTACACTATTTGTAACCTCACTACATTGTAACCAAGAATACCATTGAAAAACTTTAGTCTCCCCATATAAATTAATTGGCAATTTGATAGGGCCTACTAAATAAATATCCTTTCCATCTTGATGTATAAATTGAATTTTATCTTCTAACATATGAATTGTATCTGTTGTAACCATTTGGTACCTCCTAGTATAGAGAATCTCTAAAATTCTCTTCCATTGTTATATTTTTTATTGTTTAACTTACACAACGTAAGTGTTTTTACAGATGCTATTCTTTTTTCTCTCAGCTTATATGCAATATGTATCATTACAACTTTGGCCATTTAAAGAAAAGAGTTTTAGTTACATAAAACAACTTAGTTACTTTATGTAAGTGAGTATACATTCGTAATCAATTTACGTCAAGTAATTAATTATAAAAACATTTGTTACTAATAGTAAGATGTTATATAATTTATTTTAGGAGGTGAAGGAAAATGAATGATTCTACATTATGCCCTCGCTTTGAAAAAGGAATGAAATTTTTTAGTCAACGATGGACAGCACTAATTATTTACCAACTTTTTTCTGGATCTCAGCGCTTTTGTACACTTGAATCTTCTCTTCCTGTTAGCGGAAGATTACTTTCAGAAAGATTGAAAGAATTAGAACTAGAAGGAATTGTCGAACGTAAAGTCTTTCCTGAGACACCAGTTCGTATAGAATATTCTTTAACTCAAAAAGGATTTGCTTTAGAAGCTATTATTCGCGGAATAGAAGAATGGTCACAGGAATGGATAGAACTTGAGGAATAACATAAAAGCTTTTTCGTATATAGTTTTAAGTAATCAAATTACAGATACCTATTATTAAAACGCTAATTTTTCAAGCATTTATGAAAAGCTAGCGTTTTTTAATAAATAAAATGTAAGAAATAAAGCAAGGTGATCAAAATGATCACCTTGTTCCCTTACAGATTAAAATAGTGTTTTAAAATCTTTTATTCATACATACTCGATTAATAAAAAAAACGAATAAGCTTTTTTATTAATAAACAGTTTTATTTTTACAATACAGTTAGCTTCCCCTGCTATTTGCGGACAGTAAGACCACCACTGATTAAATTTCCATTTTATTACATTCGAATATTACTTATGAAATTTCACACGCTCTTCAAGTGGTTGGAATTCTTTTTCACCTGGTGCAGCTGTTGGATTACCAAATGGCATTTGTGCAATTAGTTTCCAATTAGCAGGGACATTCCATTCTTGTTTTACCTCATCGTCAATTAATGGATTATAATGTTGTAATGATGCCCCTAATCCCTCTGCTTCTAAACCTGTCCACACGACTAATTGGTGCATGCCTGATGCTTGGTGTGACCAAATTGGGAAGTTTTCAGCATATGCAGCAAACTTTTCTTGAAGCGATTTAACGATAGCCTCATCTTCAAAGAATAATACTGTTCCATAACCAGCTTTAAAAGAATCCATTTTTTGTTGCGTTCCTGAAAAGTCTCCATCTCCAACTACTTTTCTTAATGTTTCAGTGGTAATATCCCATAATTTATCATGAGCTTCACCAAATAATACAACTAATCGTGCAGTTTGAGAATTGAAAGCGGATGGAGTATATTTCACAGCAAACTCCACGATTTCTTTAATTTTTTCATCCGATACTTGTACCTCTTTATTAATCCCATAGTAAGTACGTCTTTCTTTCAGTGCAGTATAGAAATCTTTTGTCATAATTCCGTTCCTCCTAAGTTTTAATATTCTTCAAAATGATACATCTCGAAGATAGTATGCGTTTAAATGAGTTCATTTTTGAATCATTGAACTTCCTAGCACCCATTGCCAGTCATTCTAAATCTAAACACACTGCTTCCTTCAGTTTTCCTAAAAAAAGCCTTATAACATCATTCATAAAATCTAATCATCATTCGGTACTATTTTACCCATTCTCTATTCATGTATCCTGCTTGTTTCATATTTACACAAATATGAAATGTAGCTACTTTAATCACCAAATTTCACATTAATTTAGAGCATCTTCAATTACAGCAATTTCGCTCACTCGAACAAAACGATGCAATTTAAAGAACATTGTAAAATTAAATACTACCTGTAAAAGAACCCTCTTAGCCGACTATAAGAAAAAATAATAAAAAGCCAAAAACGAACAATAATATGTTCATTCTTGGCTTTTACTTAACCATCACATTTATTTTTACTATTGCTTCAAATGATTTTTAACTGCCCTTATTACCAATTCGTGATCTTCTTCTGGTGGTAATCCTGAAACTGTTATCATTCCAATAACCCCTACGTTTTTTATTCTGATAGGAAAACATCCACCAAACGCAGCGTATTCTGAAGTATCTAAAAGATATTTTTCATTATAGGAGACCCCAGTTATTTCACTTTGTATCTGCATATAATACGAGCTACGATCATGCAGGGAAACGACTCGTTTTTTACGCTCAATCCATTTCGTATTTTCCTCATTTGTCCCTGTCATCTTGAAATGAAATAATTGCACACCATTTTTCGTTATATCAACAGCAATCAATTTCCCCTCTTGCTTTGCTGTTTCAACGATAAATAAACCTAGTTGCAAGGCATCTTCATTTGTAAAAGAGGAAAATTGAAGTGTTTCCTCCTCTTTTAAAATTTGTTTACTTATTTCATTCAAATTTGAAGTACTCATATCTTTAACCTCCATAATTGTTTTATGCCACACCGACATTTTTCCGAAATTATTAGGCCATATAGTACAACCTTTCAATCAATCTGATTCTAAATAAACTACTGTAACATCTTTGGTAACTAGTAGTACCGTAAAGCCTGTTTTCTTCTTACTGGTGCTATTATGAATGACATTCAAAGTTATAAAAAGTACTATTCTACTTATCCCTATCTTACAGAGACTATTATGAAATATATTTAACATCTTAAAAATGTATGTACTAAAGAATAATATTTTTAATCACTAACTTTTTTGATCAATCGTTATAATCCAATTTCATCAAAATTTTTATCAATTATTACACTATCCAACAATAGGAGGAAACAAAGATGGATGAAAATATATCCAAAAGCTGAAAAGCAGTTGAGTCCCTTGAGAGAATAGTTATAATTCACTACATATAGAAATAGACATACAAAAACGCCATCCTTTCCTATAATTCTAAAGAAAGAATAGCGTATTCTTTTCAAAAATGAGTTCTTTTATTGAAAAACTTTGATTCTATATTATACATAAAAGGGCAACCAATGCTAAAACAGCTGGAAGTCCTTGTTTCACAATAATTGATTTATTAGATGTGAAACCTCCGAAAATAGCTGCTATCACCACACAAATCACGAAAAATAATTGGACCATATAACCAATTGGATTGAGCCCAAGTACAAGTCCCCAAATGAGACCAGCCGCTAAAAATCCATTATATAAACCTTGGTTTGCAAACATAATGGCTACGTTTCGATCTCCTTCTAAATGCTTCGGTAATTTGAAAGCACGTTTCGCTACTTTTGAATCAATAAAAAACATTTCAAGGATCATGATAAACAAATGTTCTAATGCTACGATCCCGACTAAAATAGCTGCGATTATTTCCACACTATTCTGCCCCCTACACTCTCTATTCTTTAATATTCTCTACATTTTTTTGCATCTGTAATAGAACATGAATAAGTATTTTGCGTTCTTCTCCACTGATATTTACGAACATTTCCTTCATAAAATGTTCCTTTTCTTTCTTGTTAAAATATTAATTGATGTATCAATTATTGATACATCAATTAATATACATCTCTCTTTTTATTTTTGCAAGTTTTTTGCTCAATTGGTTTTATTTTGTTCCAGCAACTTTAAACCAATTCAAAACATCAGTTCGTATTTCTAGAAATCATAATTACTTTAAGTTCATTCTGACAATCATATTTAACTACATATATAAAAGAATTGAGTTATATCTCCATCAATTTATAAAAATTAATTTTTTCTAAAAACAGATACTTTACGTTTTTTATAGTAATAAAAATCATTTTTGTTTCAGAGGCAATCCATTTTGTTAGCTTGATGGGCATAGGATAGCACCCAGATGACGAACCAATTATCTTTCAAGAAGACGGCTAGAAAACTGGATTTGGTACAGGAATTGCCTACTTCCCCCGATTCAGATAGTACTAATTTAGAGCTAATTGCTCCAAAAGGTCCATTTAGACGTGATTAATTAAAATATATTAATACTGAAAAACCACCTTTATGAGAGGTGGTTTTTTGTTGCTAATGGTGAAGATTAATATTGAGGTCTGATTGAGACCTATTCCTTTTCCACATCTTTCATCATACCATCGAAAGAATAGTCTTATAGCTATTTCAAATATTTCGGCAGTACTATATCGCTAGCAAGCTAAAATTTCATGGTACTCAAAAAAAATCTGCTGAATCATAACCAAAAAGTTCATTTTATCATTTCGGGGTAATTCGAAATTCTTAAGTTGTCGGGCACGGGGTACAGCTGAAAAACAGTGTATATTCATTAACTTCAAACTAATTTTGATGTAACAAAATTTGTATTTATACCTTTTTAACGAATTCAGATTTTAATTTCATAGCTCCAAAACCATCAATTTTACAATCAATATCATGATCTCCATCAACTAATCGGATACTCTTTACTTTTGTACCAATTTTTACAACTGATGAAGTTCCTTTTACTTTAAGATCTTTAATTACTGTTACAGAATCACCATCGTTTAAAATATTTCCATTTGCATCTTTAATTACCTTTGTATCTTCACTATTTTCAGCTTCTAATTCTAAAGTCCACTCATGAGCACATTCTGGACAAACAAAAAGATTCCCATCTTCGTAAGTGTATTCTGAATTACATTTTGGACAATTTGGTAAATTAGGCATATTTTTATTTCCTCCACTCGTTTTCGTTTATTCTATTAAATAAATATTATTTTTAATTTCCGTTTTTCGTTTAAATGTACGGAAAATATTCTCTTCTTGCTGTTTGATACTTATTTATTGAATGTATAAAAAAACTACTTGTTCACACCTTGTAAAAAATCTTCTCCACATTCTCCAAAGCAAACTTTCTTCTTCTCTACTTTTTTAATAAAATGATTAAAAAAGTAGATTAACTCAAACAAACTTTGTATGTGAAGTGAAATTTTTAAAAATCTAATGCATTTTCTTTATTCTTTATTGTATTGATTTCCTGAGATTGCTGAGAAAGCCCTGTACATTCATGAAAAGCAAAATGCTTACACCCTATACATTTTTTTGTATTCAGATGTCCTAAAGCACAATTAATTGCTTCTCCGGTATGATTAAAAAAGTTTTCTTCCCCAATCTCAGCGTACAATCCATTCTTATCTAGATTGGCTTTTAGCTCTGATTGAATTCCAGAAATAAGAAGTACGCCACCTTGTTTTTTGAAGTGCTGAACAATATTCCTAAAGTAAGACTCTCCTGTGGTATCAATAAAAGGAACTTTTCCCATACGTAAAATTAAAACATTAGGTTTATAATGAATAGTCGCTAAAATATTTTGTTCAAATGTTTGAGCAGCCCCAAAAAATAATGGCCCTTCTATTGTATAAATGCTAATTTGTGGGCAATCATGAGCTTTATTTACCACATGTGGTAGCAATTTTTCATTTCTTTTTGTATGATCAGGAAGCACTTTTGATATGACAAGCATATTACTCATACGTTTTGTAAACAAAATAATAGCTAATATAAGACCAATCTCTACAGCTGTTGTTAAACTAGTAAATACAGTAAGTAAAAATGTTACCAATAATACAAGAGAATCTCCCGTCTTCATTTTAAGTATGTGATAAAAATGTTTCTGCTCGCTCATATTCCAAGCTACCACCATTAAAATCGGGGCCATACTAGCAAGTGGAATATGTGAAGCATATGGCGCTAACAGTAGAAGTGTAAATAACACAAATCCTCCGTGAATAACACCCGCCATCGGAGATACAGCTCCACTCTTAATATTAGTTGCTGTACGTGCAATCGCTCCAGTTGCCGGAATTCCGCCAAATAACGGGGTAACAATATTGGCAATCCCCTGACCGATAAGCTCTTTGTTACTGTTGTGTTTACTATTTGTCATACCATCTGCCACGACAGCGGATAAAAGTGATTCAATTCCACCGAGCATCGCAATAACAAATGCAGGACCAATTAACTGCTTTATACGTTCTAATGTGATTTCTGGTATATCAAAATGAGGAAGTGTATTTGGAATCGTACCATATGCTGTACCAATAGTAGGTACATAACCTGAGAAAAATACAGTTGCAATTACAGTTGAAATAACAACACCTACTAATGAACCAGGCACTTTTGGTAAAATCTTTGGTGTTATGAGTATAACAAAAAAGCAAATCAAAGCAGTTATAACACTATAAAAATTGGTAGTACTGATATGAGTGAAGAGTTCCTTCAAATTCGCTAGAAATTCCTCATGCTTTTTTATACCTGTTAAACCTAAAAAACTAGCAATTTGTCCCGTAAAAATAATAACAGCAATACCTGAAGTAAAACCAATTGTTACAGGACGTGGAATAAACTTAATTAAAGAGCCTAGCTTGAAGATTCCCATAAGACATAAAATAATTCCAGCTAACAAACCCGCGAGTAGTAAATTTTCGTATCCATAGGTAATTACAACTCCTAAAAGAATCGGAACAAAAGCACCTGTAGGTCCTCCAATT
>NZ_KV827856.1:199065-200976 GCF_001836235.1 Bacillus sp. HMSC036E02
AAAGCACCTGTAGGTCCTCCAATTTGATACTTCGAACCACCAAACAGTGAAATGAGTATTCCAGCAATACAGGTTGTATAAATCCCATACTCTGGCTTAACACCAGAGGCAATAGCAAAAGACATAGCAAGTGGAATCGCAACAACTCCAACAATCATTCCTGAAAGAAGATCCTTTTGAAAATGTGCTAATGAATATCCTTCAAACCTTCCTGTAAATAACTTTCTCATTACAAACCCTTCTTTTCTATTTTTAATAGATCTGGATTACAAATGTATTTCTCGGTCCCTTATACAGAAAATTGTCCTTTTCACAAAAAGAAAAACCATCCTAATATTTACTATATGTTTTACTTAAATGACACTCCAATTCACCTATATCTCCACCTTGTTGTACATAGGATTTCAATCTTTCTGCTAGACGTTCTCCGGCTCGACTATCTAGCTTCTTCGTATCAATAAACGATCTAATCCTTACCTTATCTGGAGTAATATCTCTACGAAACATTTGTCCTGGAATTTCACTCCAAAAACGATTCCATTCATCCAGTAATCCTATTTGATCAAATAAAAAACCTTGAATTCCACATAACCAAGCTGTACAAGCAGTATTTCTTTTTCGACATCCAACTCCATCTTGTAAATGTTGGCATGAAAAACAACAAGAATTTCCACTTTTTATACAAACTTCACAAACGTAATGAGCTCCTAATGAGCGAAATGTTTCAATCCCATGTTGGATGATATCTTCTTTCTTAACCTCAATACTCAACCTATCCCTCCTTAGCCATCATTTCACTTTCTGCTCCATCTAGCTCTTCTAACATTGAAATCGTATCGATTAAATGGTTGTTAAAAATCTTCCGTGCAACCACCAATAAATCCACAATAATAGGGTCTCGTAAAGAATATAAAACTCTTTTTCCATCTTTTCTACCAACAACAATGTTTTTTGAACGTAGTACACTTAATTGCTGAGAAACAGCTGAACCTTCCTTATTTAGAATATCTTGAATTTCGTTTACGCTTTTTTCACCTTCTGACAATAATTCTAAGATACCTATTCGCAAAGGGTGTGCTAAGGCTTTAAAGAAATCTGCTTTAAATTGTTGCATTTCGTTTCCCATTGAAATCCCTCCGTTACTTTTCCTCAATTTTCAAAAGTACCATATACATCTTCAAATGTTTGAATATGTATATAGTACTTTTAAAACCTCGAATTTTCAATACAAATTTTACAATATTAAATAAGCATCAAATAGAGATACTATTCAAATTCAGGTTCAAAATTTATTATCCAAAATAAAAGCGCCTAACATATTAGGGATATATAATACGTTAGGCGCTTGATATTTAAAATTTCTCGATTTAGGTCTTGATAATATTGGATGAGTATATAACCAAAATGCTAGATGACTAATATGAATAAACTTATTTGTAAAATTAATTCATTAGAATATTTTAAGAGCAAGTTTTGAAAAAAACTATTCAAAACTTGCTCCTTCTTTTCTCAGATCCAACTATTTTGATACTAAAACCAACAGTAGTGAATTAGAATAATGATTTAATACTTGCTAAGACAGTAAGTACACCTACAATAATAACAAATACGTTACTCATTTTCCCTTTGTATTTAGCTAGTACTGGAACTTTTTGAATCGCGTACATCGGTAATAGACATAAGATAGCAGCAACTAAAGGACCGCTTAGAGAATCAATAAGTCCAAGAATACTTGGATTTGTATAAGCAACAAACCAGCATGATAATACAACAAAAGTAAGGATTATTGTCTTAATTGTTTTTTCTTCAATATCTTTTCCACGTGATTTACCGAACTTAATAATCATGTCACGCATTACTTCAAATGCTCCGATATAATGGCCAAGGAAAGACTTTGTAATAGCCACAAAA
>NZ_KV827856.1:201076-201902 GCF_001836235.1 Bacillus sp. HMSC036E02
GAAAGACTTTGTAATAGCCACAAAAGCAATAATTGGAGCTGCAATAGTGATTACAGGCGAATTAAGCTCATTAGCAAGATATGAAAGAATTGATAAGTTTTGTTCTTTTGCCATTTTTATATCATCTGGAGTCAAGCTCAATGCGCTACTCCAAACGAAGAACATAACAACAGCGAATGTCATGATATAACAAACCTTTTGTATTTGCGCACATTTAGCATCAGTGGCTTCGATTCCATACGTAGCTCTCTGTTTCACAACAAATGATGAAATCATAGGTGAATGATTAAATGAGAATACGATGATTGGTAGAATCATCAATATCGCCCCAAAATAGCCTGTTCCTGTTGAAGCAGTTGAAACAGCTGAAAAACTAAGCATTGACGTATTCCACTGTGGAATTAAAGATATTGCAATAAAAAGTAGAGAAACTATGAAAGGATACACTAACATACTCATTACCTTTACAGTAATATCTTGACCAAAATTTAGTATAGCGATAAGACCAAGAACTAATACAAGTGATAAAATAGCTCTTGGAGGTTCTGGCATGTGCAATTGATGCACGATAAAACTACTTGCAGTGTTTGTAAGCGCAACCGAATACATTAGTACGATTGTATAAATTGAACCGAAATATACGATGTTAAAAATGATACTCGCTTTATTTCCGAAATACTCTCTAATTGTACCTGTGATCCCCTCATCAGCAGAATTAGAAGCGTATATCATTTTAGCAAGCGCCCTATGTGAGTAGTACATAACTGGATATGCAAGTAATGTAATTAGTAGTAAAGATAATAAACCACCTGAACCTGCATTAATC
>NZ_KV827856.1:202002-221672 GCF_001836235.1 Bacillus sp. HMSC036E02
ACCTGAACCTGCATTAATCGGTAAAAAGAGCACCCCTGCTCCAATTGCAGTTCCAAATAGACTGAGTGCCCATGTAGTATCCTGCTTATGCCACTTTTTCGGATCTGCATATTGCTCATTTTTTCGTGCGGTATTTTCAGCTTGAACTTCTATTTTCTTTGCAGTATTCCCGTTCATATAATAACTCCCCCTTGTATCTATTCCTGCATCTCTCTTTGCACCTAACAAATATTCCCTTTCTGGAAAATGAATTCCTTACAAGTTGCCCCACATTGTATGTCCTTCATCATAGTGAATCCAAATTGAAACATTCGCTAATTAGCGTCCTAATATAATTGTTAGCGTTCACAAAAAAGTTTACTCGTAATATCCGCTCTTTATATAAAGACCCCTTAAGAGAACAATATAGAATAGACTTCATAAATACGTTGCAACATTTCTAATAACAGTGTATTACTTTAATGGTTTCTCTTTTTTACTTTTAACAGTAATTTTAGCTAAACCGGCCTCTCTTCATTTGCGAGGCATTTCTTTCTCAATTCTATACATTACCTTCATAACTTCGGTAGCACTGATGATATTGCTTACACAAGCCACTGAAGCACATTACATACATTTCGCCTCTAATCACACACCTTTCTTACTAGTAATCGCATTTTTTATATTTTCTCCAGAGATAATAAAATTTCTCTCGACGCCCTCATTATAACGTGTATATTTATAAAATTAATATTTTTATATTTTCAGAAATATTAAAGTGGAATAATTTTATATGGATAATATTTTACAGTTAGCATGTAGCCATTGTTTTTATCGCTTAAAGCTGAATTAGTTAGTAAAAAAATACAATAATACATTGTTTTTCTAGGTTACTCATTATAAAGATACTTATATCCCCTTTATCAAAAAATTTCATTTTAAACATAAAAGATATTCTAATAAATAATTAATGTAGGTAAAAAAAAAAATTCCAAAATAAAAAAACCAAATTTTAGGATATATATTATTAATATTGAATTCATATGCATTTTAAAAAGATACACTGAGTAAAAAACAAAAAAGCTGCCCCATATGGACAGCTCATTTACATAATTATCGTTATCAGGAATATCTCTATGTTTGTAATGAATCGTTTTTACATCATTTCCTTTTATGCGAAAAGTAATTGTGTCCTCTCCATAAGGCGGATTGTGTGCACCCTCAAAAGTTTAAATTTTAAAATCCCTCATTAACTAGCTCTTTTATCGAGTTTAATTTTGAAGAAAGCTCGATAAACCATTCTTCATCCCCTGTTAATAATGCAAGATCTATAAGATAAAGGATTTGTTCCTTATTTATTACCTTTGATTCAGGGAGTTTGTTAACGTGTTTACTAAAGAGTAAAATCGCTTCGTTTATTGTGTACTGGCCGTCACGTTTCACAATACTAACTGTAACTATATCCTCTACATCATCAAGTGATACAATATAACCAACTATTAATTCACCTTCATTTGATATTCCACGAACCCAATCTCCTACTTTTAAAACATGATTATTATTTGACATCATACCGTTTCACCTTCCTATAAATATTTTTTGTGACAATAAAAAAGATATAAAAACAATTATACTGTAATATTTTTCATTACATTTAAGTGTTAAGAACTCACGGCTATATAATAATTAAGCCGCTTAACGCTCTTGATTGATAAGGTCAACAACTTCTTTCATTGTATAATTCTTTAAGTATTCACCTAGATGCTCTTCAGCACCTAAGAAAATAGCGAAAAGAACTTTTCGCATGTTCGAACCTACAACACACTGATTGTTTGATTCTGGACACTTCGGCTGCAAAGCACCTTCAGAGGTTATCTGATAAATATGCCAAAGATTAATTTCATCTAAATCGCGAGCGAAAATAAAACCGCCACCAGTCCCCTCTTTCGATTGTATAAACTTATGTTTTTTTAACAAACTTAGTACTTTGCGAATGCGTACTGGATGTACACCTGCACTTTCTGAAATAGCATTACTTGTTGACATCCGATCTGGCTGTAAAGCTAAATAAGTTAAACTGTGTATGGCCAAGGTAAAGTCGCTGTTCATGATTTTCCTCCTACGATCAAAAATATTGTTTCTCATATATTAACTGTAGCCATAAATATTACAGATAGGTTAGAACGTTAAAACATATAGAATACTTCTTGCCATAAAAAATTAATTCTCTTATATTCTATCCGGTCCCACCTATATCTGATAACTTCATTTAGCTTTTTAAGTTGAAAATAAAATTAAACACTCCACTGTTTCTTCACTTGTTCTTCTGCCAACTGTTTAATTTTTGTCCAAATCGTATCTTTACTCACAATAACATTTGTTTGATAATTTCTATCATTATAATTAACTGTAACACATACTTCAATCATCTTCTGCTTCCTCCTTTCAAAAAACTTTTTCTAAAAATACTACTTATTAATTGGCCAATTTTTGCAATTCAATGTTCAAAAACGTTCGAACGCTACGTGGTAAAAATTTACGAATTTCTTCCTCATTAAAACCAATCTGCAATCTTTTCTCGTCCAGCATAATTGGGCGACGTAACATTAGTGGATGCTCAATTATTAATGTATAAAATTCATTGAGCGAGAGCTCCTCAATATTTATATTTAAGTCCTGAAAAGTTTTGGATCTAGTTGAAATAATTTCAGTAGCCCCCTCTTCAGTTAAACGAAGAATCGATTTAAGCTCATCAACTGTCATAGAATTTGATACGATGTTTTTTTCAATATAATCAATTTGATGCTCTTCAAGCCATGCTTTCGCTTTTCGGCATGAGGCACAGCTTGCTGTTGTATATAGAATTACCATATTTAACTCACTCCTTTAATGTTATGAAACGTACATTTTAAACATCGGTTATTGAAATGTATTAAAAAAAATTACAGTTTAGAATCAAATACAAGCAATATTATTTATTCGAGAATATTTAATTTATCTACATTTTACAGACGATAACAACTCACTTCTAAAAACTATACTGTAATTTTAAACTTTACAGTTCTATAAATCAAATGTTAAGTCTTGGATTCATTCTATTAACGTATAATAGGAGCAGTTGAGACAATACTTGCCTCAACCGATTTTTATATCTCTTTATAATTTTTTGCAGTAATGACTGTTTCAAACTCAAAGGTTTCGGGTAGATGATCTGCATAAGAATATTCAAAAGTTCGTCCATCCGTTAAATAAGCTACTTGTTCAACTCGCATTAGGAAATCCTGATTTGTTAAGTTCATAAACTGCTTTTCCCTATCATCTGGGCGAATTCCTTTAACCCTGACAACAGATGTCCCTACTTCAAGACCAAGTTTATTTTGAATATGTGAGTATATCGACTCCTCTAAAACAGAAGCCTCAACACCTGGGATAACCGAAATTGGCATCCATGTATGCTCCATAATCGTCGGAATGCTGTGAATGATGCGGAGGCGAATGATTTTATAGACGAAATCACCGATTGAAACTCCCAATTTCTCAGCAACTACTTCATCAGCCCCAACAATCGCAAACTCGATAATTTTACTTTCTACCTCACTGCCGTATACAGCTTTCGTACCCGTTAAAGTTTGAATCATTCGTGCCTTTTCCTGTTGACGCCAATCTTGCACCACTGTTCCACTTCCGCGCCGGCGGATGATGTAGCCATCTCTAACTAATAGATCCAGCGCTTTCTTAATAGTAAGGGCTGAAACACCAAATTCTTCAGCAAGGACGGGGCTACTCGGAATTTTTTCGTTGATTTTATATTCACCATCTAAAATTTGCTGTTTAATCTTTTGATAAATGCCGAGGTATTTTACTTGTGTTGATCCGCTTGCCATTTCCATACCTCCTTTATACTGCAAACTCTCTTCTATTCATTCAAATGTAAAGCCTCAAGTTTGTAAACTGAAGGTGATGGGGCAGCAAATCCATTTTCTAAGATTTCAATATTCGTTACCGCTTCTTCGTCTTTCACAAGTTTTGGTGCACCATTTATAATTGTTTCATACGCGGCATCATAGAAACGACCGTAATCACCAAGTGGCGTTTTAATTTGTTTTTCAATCCAGTCACCATTTGCATTACGATACTTAGCAACTCCATAGTACATCGGTGAATCTTCACCAAATCCTGCACTCTCAGGCATAACACCCGCTTTCAAATCATTTTCCTGCTGATCTTCACCATATTTAATAAATGATCCATTTGTTCCATGGACGATAAAGCGTGGATAATCTTTTGCTACGACATGGTTCGTTTTCAGCTTAATCTTCAACTGATTTCCGTAATGTAAACCAACATCGAAATAGTTATCAACCGCACCTTCCATTTCATTATTACGAATATCGTATGTCACCGTATCTGGACGGCCGAATAGTGAAATCATACGGTCCATCGTATGAATACCTAAACTGTAAAATGAACCTTCTTCTTTTGGAGCTTCATGAGTGATTGAACCAGGACGGAAATAATCAATATGTGATTCAATCTCAATAATATCACCAAGGAATCCTTGTTCAATTACTTGCTTCACAGCTAAAAAATCACCATCAAAACGGCGGTTTTGATAAGGCATAACTACTACACCTTTTTCTCGTCCTAAAGCTAATAATTCTTTCGCATGTTCCACTGTATCGCAAAATGGTTTTTCAACGATAACTGACTTTCCAGCAAGTATAACTTTTTTTGCTAATTCATAATGCGTATGTGCTGGCGTACAGATCGTCACCACTTGAATTTCCTTGTCATTCAACAATTCGTCCAAATCAGTAGTGAAGTAAACACCTTTTTCCTTATATGGAGCCGCTAATTTTTCATTTATTTGACGTACAAAAATCGTTTTTATTTTTATATTATTACGCGTGTTTACATAAGGTAAGTGATAGCGGTTAGCTGACTTTCCAAATCCAATAAAGCCCATTGTTAATGTCATATTTTTCAACTTCCTTGCTCATAAATTTTCGTTTCTATATTTATTATATAATTTAATTATTAAAAGTATATAGTTTTAACTTTATAATTATATATTAAATAAAAAATCCACGATAAAATTCGTTCTCACTATAAGTTATGGACCTATAAAGTGAAACTTTAATCAGTGGGGCGATTTATTCTCTACTGATTATTTACCCGTAAATACCGGGATGAAAAGGAGCGTAATGAACATGGCATATACTACTATATCTATGGAAATTTTCGGATCAACTGAACAAGTATGGCAATTAATCGGAGGTTTCAACTCCCTTCCAGACTGGTTACCTTATATACCTAGCAGTAAATTAACTGAAGGCGGTCGTGTACGTCATCTAGCTAATCCAGATGGTGAAACAATTATAGAACGCTTAGAAGTATTCAATGATAAGGAACGCTACTACACGTATTCAATCATGAATGCACCGTTCCCGGTCACTAATTATTTATCTACAATCCAAGTTAAAGAAGGTACTGAAAGTAACACATCGTTAGTAGAGTGGTCTGGTACGTTCACTCCTGTTGCGGTTAGTGATGAAGAGGCAATAAATCTGTTTCATGGTATATACAGCGATGGACTGAAAGCATTGCAGCAAGCATTTCTAGATTGATTCATGTAATTGATTGAGACGAAAAAGTTAATTAACAGTCAAACATTCGACTTTGTGGTTAAGTTCATTATGAAAGATAAACAAATACAAATTTCATGCCTGCTTGTTAATGACAAGAAATAAAAAATACTACCTCCAAATGGAAGGTAGTATTTTTTTATTAATCAGGAAAAACAATTAATCCCTCTTCTTTTTCCTCCTGTTTTAAATCTTCTTCTGGGAAGGTTACAGTTGAATTTTTATCCCCTGTTTTTTTTGTTTCTTCACCTGGAAATACGAAAGTTGAATTTTCTTTTCCTTCATTTTTTTCTACGTTATCTGGAAATACCATAGAATCATTGGTAGTCAAATCACTATGAAAACCAAGGTTAGACAAAATCGCTTTTAAATCTGGTAAAACCCCTATTTTATCAGATGATGGATTATTAGACTTTGTGCCTGTATTAGGATTACTTAAAATTGCTCTCAATTCTTTTGGTGTATATGCCTTACCTAAATGTTCTTTAGCAATCCCTTGAATTGATACAGCAGCCCCAGCGATTATAGGCGAAGCGCTAGAAGTACCACGGAAATTAGAAGTATAACGATTCATTATACTCTGATCTGTAACTTTTTGTCCTTTACTATTTTGATTTTGATATGTATCTAATGTGTCAACATACTCTCCCCAACCATATACATCAATTCTACTACCATAGTTAGAGAAACCTAAACGTTTATGAGGAACTCTTGCAGTAGATGCTCCAACTATAATAGCTCCTGAATCTTTAAAGTCTGGACTATTTCGATTTAAAATCTGTTTACCATTACGGTCTTTAAATTCATCTAAATCAATCCCACCATTACCAGCTGCTTCTACAATAATAATGCCTTTATCTGTACCTTTGCGAATTGCGTTAAATATACTCGGGTATACTTCTACTGGTAAAGGGTCATCTCCATATCCATCATATTTAAAGGATTCCTCTATTAATAAAACATCTCCAGCCTGTAAAGAATCTACGGCACTTAAAATAGCATCTCTTACATCGATTCTCCCATTATCTCGGATCACTGAAATTACTTTTGCCTTTGCTTTTGGTGCAATCCCAATGTTCCCAATCCGATTGTCAGCTGCAGAAACAACACCTAGAACTGAAGTACCATGAGAAAGATCATTACTCATTTTTCCAGACATAAATTCAATATTTTGACCGACTAAATCTTCATGATTTAATAACCAGCCTTCTTCCAAATCTACAAAAGTTGCTCCTTGACCATCTCCTCCTTTAATTCCCCAAGCATAAGGAGCATTAATTCCTAAAGGTGCCTCTTCAAGATATCCCTGTCTCGAAAATCTAGGGTCATCATAAGGATTGATTGATAATACAGGCAATCTCGAGCTAGGCGTTGTGTTTATACTCTTATTAGAACGAACTTGTATTTTACTAGAATCGTTATTAACAGCATGTACTGTATTTGTTACAAATGTCGTACCTACCCCAGCAAAAGTTGTAATTGCAAGTGATGATATCAACATACCTTTAAAATTTTTCATCTTTCCACCTCTAGTTTTCTATTAGAATTAACATATTTAATAATGTGTATGAACCGAAAAGCTTTTTATCTTATTATAAAAATTAATAGATTTTTATAACTTTTTGATTTACATAAAAACTCCTTTCATTCTTGTAATTCAATGTGTATATTTCAAAATAACAAACTCACTGTAACTATTATAGTTACACCTTTATTGATTTTCAACTACGAAATATAAATTTTTAAAAATAAATTTATATTACTTTAAAACAGAGCTAACCTTTTACGCATATAAAAAAAACAAAATATCTGTGCAAATTACAGCGGTGAATAAGTTTATAGACTGCAAAAAAACAAGAAAAAGCAAAACACTAAGTGCTTTGCTCCTTATAAAATTCCTTTTAACTTTTCACCAATTAACCTCGCTACATACTCATAGCCTTCTGGTCCAAAGTGTAATCCATCTTTTTCACCATTTTCTACAAATCTTTTATAATCCCGTTCTTGAATCATTTCAGCGAATACGTTTAGAAAATAACTTCCTGTTTCCCTCGCCACTTTCTCCACCACGTCTGCATACTGACCAAGCACTCTATTTGTTCTATTACGCTGTCTTTCTTCATCAACTGGTGCAGGACTAATCAGTAGTACTTTATGTGATGAAATATGGTTCACAATCTTCTCTAAGTTTTCTTTATATGCTTGTAATGACACTTGAGAAAAAGAAACTGCATCATTCGTACCAAGAAAAACTGTTACGAAATCTGGTTTATATGATATTACATCTTCTTCAATCCTATGTAACGCATCGAATGTATTATCCCCTGGAACACCTGCATTCACTACTTTCCACTTCGGAAACATCTCTTGCAAACGTGGTGTTAATCTCGGCATTCCATCAAAAAATGTTTCATCAGCTGTAATACTATCTCCAAAGCATACTAACGTTTTCATTAAGCTACTCTCCTTTTACGTATGAAACAACTTTCCTTCTATTGCTTTTATATATCTTTCAGCAGAACGTTCAACTGCCTCATCTGCATTTTCTTTTACTACTCGATGAAAAGCATTGTATAAACGATTAAACTGTAACGGCTTCACTCGGTTCACCATTTCTTCCACTTTTCTCGCTGGTAATGGAATTAAGTTTGGATAGCTATACATAAAACTTACCCACCGCTCATCCGCTACAACTTGAATAATATCACCTGTTAACAAAATCCCTTTTCCATCATTACCTTCTTCCCAATGCAATACAGAACCACCACTAAAATGTCCTCCAAGACGATGTACAGTAATCCCATCCGCTAATTGTAAAGACTCACCAGACCAATAAATAATACGACTACTTGGGCGCATCACCCATTCTTTATCATCTTCATGTATATAAATTGGTACATCAAATGTCTCTGCCCATTCTACTTGCGTTGAATAATAATGAGGATGAGACAATGCAATCGCATCTAATCCACCAAGCTCTTTTATTTTCGCAATTGTCGTTTCATCTAAATACGTAATGCAGTCCCATAGTAAACGATATGACTCTGTTTTCACTATAAATGCCGTTTGACCGATCGCAAATCCTGGTTTTGTCGTAATACTATAAAGTCCATTTTCCTCTTCGATTATTACATTTTTATATGTATCATCTGTTTGCAAATTTTCTAAAGTCGTCCAAGACTGCCCTTTTGGATTCACATATTGCCTCTCTTCATCACAAATATGACAACTCACCGGTTCCTCTACACTCGCTGCATACTGCACACCACACGTTGTACAAACGAAATTTTTCATAATAATTCCCCCTATCCCTATATTTTTATTAAACTGATTTTTGTTGATAATAATCTACTTTTTTATTTTCAATTAATAAACTTATAAAAGTAAGTAAATAAACAACTGTAACTGACAATGGAATTACAGTAAATCCTTTTTGGCTTCTGCAACATTCATCTCACTATCTCCCCCAAAATATTTGTACTATAAAGTCACCTCAACCTCGTCCATCCAATAACGCCAACCTGCTAAATAATCTTCTAAATCTTTCGGGTGGTGCCGTAAACATGTATCTATACGCAAATATAATCCTATGACTATTTCTTCATATAAATCACGGTCTTTTTTATAAAATACACATTGTTTCATCGCATAATCGATTGTTTCTTTTGTTAAATCTTCCGGGGTTGAACAGAACGCATAAATCAAATCATATATAGGATCTCCTAACACTGGTAAAGGATCAATTACACCGTGCAGTTTATTCCCTTGAAATATAAAATTATGAAATCCAAGATCACCATGCAATAAAAATGGCTGATTTATTCCAGTCCCCCTACTTGGACTATTTGCTAACTTAAAAACCGTTCTATACTCTTCCTCACTTATGTAACGTCTTACATTTTCATGAGCTTCCATCACATTTGTCGTTAAAAATTCATTCCAAGATTGAACTGGGCTTTCTTTCCATCCCCAGCCATCAACCTCTGTAGCTACTTCATACTTATTGATAACTTCCTTTACAAGTTTACTAAGAACACTCCGTTTATGGCCTAGTTTGCAAGAAGTTGTGCCCTCAAGGAATGAGTAAACAATATAGCGATTTAAAGGTTCCTTATATAAAAGCTTTGGAAATAATTCGTCCTTTTTATAAAACTGAAGAAAATAAGCTTCTTCACGTATGACATCCGATTCATTCAACTTTATAACGTATTGTTCATCTAACAAATATATAGTACTTGTCGTTCCCCCGTTTAATGCTTTTACGCTATTTGGATAATGTGAAATAACTTTTTCCTTAACTAGTTGTGCAGTGATTATTGAAATGTCCATTCTCTCACCCTTCAACTCCGAATATTTCCTTAATTCAAAAGACAACTTTACTATCATTTGACAAACAAAAGTAAAATCCTTTCAATCGCCCTGATATAACAAACAACAATTTTATTTTATTACAATGACTTTCTTCAATATTCCATTTATGATAACGTGATTTTATCACTCTAAATGCTCTTCATATACTCTAATAATTTCTATTGCAGGGTCTCTGTCTTGTAATTTATGAGCCAAACTTTCTACACCAAACACTTCTGTAAACGTATGACTACCTACAATTAAATTAATTCCTTTAAATTTCGCATGTTGCACTGTATATAATGTTTTTTCACCTGTTATGTACGTGTCACATCCTTTTTCTAATGCACGTTCAATCAAATTTGTATTATTTCCTGCACCGGTTAAGATTGCAATCCGTTTTACTGGTTTATCGTGATTTCTCCAGCTCTTCACTTTCTCTTCCATTTTTTCTTCAAGTTTTCCAACTAAGTTTGAAAAAGGAATGGCTTCTTTATATTCTCCTATTCCTGGTAGTTCTTCTTCCTCATAGGTTGAATATTCCAGTATTGTATCTATCCTAATTTCGTTAAATAACGATGTACACGTGCCAAACTTTACAAAATCTAACGGCAAATGAATCCAAAAATGATTCATTTCATATTGCTTCAATTTCTCAATACAAGCCTCTTCCATACCAAATAAAAAACTCCACGGCGCATGATGTGTAACTATCATATCGACTCCATTTCGATACGCTTCTTCAATAGTTTCTAACGTTAAATTTGTTGTGTAACCGATTTTGTGAAATTCATCTTTACTTATATAAGTAAAACCATATTCATCATCGCCATATTTATGAAGATGCTCTCCAAATAGTGATGTTATATGTTCATTAAATTGCTTTATATTCATTTTTATTTCTCCTTTCATTTACTTTTATATTTCATAAATAAGGAAATACTAAATTACAACGTTACATACATATAGGAGGACAATATGAAACCTGAATTTTTAAAAGCTGTACATGATGCAATCGGAAATGTCGAACACATTCATATAGAGGAAAGCGGTGCTGACAGCTTACTTATTCATCATGATGATGCACAGCAGTTACAACAAGTTGCTAAGGCGTTAGAAAATAATAATTTCCGCTCCGCTTTAAGAACAACTGGAAATGCTTCGTACATTGAAGTATTGAACAGATAATGAAAGTCCGGATGTATTCCGGGCTTTCTTTTTATCCCGCTATTCACCGGGCAGTAAGACCCCACTGATTAAAGTTTCACTTTATATTGAAACTTCAAACTCTTTCACATACACCGCTGTTCCAGCAATATCTATTTGTAACTTTTCGTTTTCTATCCCTTTCGTTACATAAACAGTTACACGACCATCTTTATTTATTTCCTGTCCTTGCTCAACGATTAAACTCAATTCATGTTCAAAACCTTTCTCTAAATACTCCGCATAATACGCTCCCATTACACCTGAAGCTGTTCCTGTCACTGGATCTTCAATCGTCCCAGCGTAAGCTGATGAAAAATGACGGCCGTGCATTTGTGCTATTTCATCATAAGTTTCTAGACAAATTGGGTGAATAGAAGCATTAGGTATTTCTTTTAATACTGATGGAAATGCAGCATTATTAGGTTTCATTCTCTCACATGCATTAAGATTTTTAATCGGTACAATTACAGTCCAATTACCAGTACTTCCATATACAATCGGTAAACTTACATCTAAATCATTTACTTCTAAACCGATACTATGAGCTAATTCTTCTGCTGAACCTGTAAATTCTTTAAACTGAGGTGCTGCCTGTCTCATTTTAATAAAGGTTTCTCCATTTTCATTTACACCTATTTGTATCGGTAAAATCCCAGCCTTCGTTTCAATCATAAGGTTACTTTTCTCTTCTAATAAACCTTTTTCGCGCAAGGCATATATCGTCCCTACTGTCCCATGACCACATAACTCCATTTCAAAACCAGGTGTAAAATAGCGCATTCTTATATCTCCTACTTCTGAGGAAAGAACAAAAGTTGTTTCGTTATATCCAACTTTTTCAGCAATAATTTGCATTTCCTCTTCCGTTAATCCATCTGCTTCTAATACAATACCTGCTGGATTTCCCTTATTTGGTTTATTCGTAAATGCGTCTTAATGAAATATATTTATAGTCTTCATTTTCTTTTCTCCTTATTTGTCCATTTCTTTATTTTTATAATCAATAAGAAAATCGATCTAACCAACTTTCATAATCAGCTTTTTGAAATGGACGGATAATGAGTCTATCCGTCTCTACTTCTAATAACGATAGCTTCATTTAATTTCATCCCTCGAAATATTAATTGAATATTCTTTATTATCTTACACAAAATACAAAATCTAGTAAATCATTATGTTTTTGATACATAAAAACCCAGTCATGCTTTATACATAACTGGGTTCTCCATCGTTTCATAATTTTCTATTTCACAAGAACTGCATCTCGTAATTCCCTCTTCAACACTTTTCCTAAAGCGTTTTTCGGTAACTCATCTATGAATACTACTTCTGGTATTTTATAACTTGCTAACTTCTCCTTACAATACTGAATAATACTTTCTTCTGTTAATGTTGTTTCGCCATCCTTCACAATGTAAGCTCTTGGAACCTCTCCCCAAAAGTCATCTGGAACTCCAACTACTGCAACTTCTAAAACACCATGTATTTCATGAATAACATCTTCTACTTGATCTGGATATACGTTGTCACCACCGCGTATAATAACGTCTTTATATCTTCCCATAATATGCAGGAATCCATCATCATCTATCATGCCAGCATCACCCATGTTAAACCAGTTATCTTTTACTACCTTCTTTGTCGCCTTTTCATTATTCCAATATCCTTTAAACATGTATGGACTTTTCACATGAATCTCTCCAACTTCATTTGTTGTTAGTTCATGTTCTGTTTCCGGATGAACAATTTTCACCTCTACATTTTTCAAGGTCTTTCCTACAGAAGACATCTTTTCTTTTCCCATCATTGGATGCCATGAGGTTACAACCCAACCTTCTGTACTACCATAGCCTTGCACCATATATATGCCTTTTTCCATATATTTTTGAATGAGTGTTTCTGGCACTTTTGTACCACCGCTTTGTGCTACTTTAAAGGTTGAAATGTTACGTTCTTTTTTATTTAGTTCATCAAGCATGTAACTATAAACGGCTGGGAAAGCAAGCATCGTAGTAATTTTCTCTTCTTCAATCTTATCCCAAATAAGAGCAGGATTCGAATCAGCTAAGAAGATCATCGTAACGCCATGATAAATACAATTTAAAATAGAAAGCACGCCACTCATATGAAACAATGGATGCACAGATAAAAAGCGTTCACCTGCTGGGATTTCTCTTTGTCCCGCAATTTCAGCAAAATAATGATGTAAGTTTTTATGTCCAATTACACATGCTTTTGCCTGTCCAGTCGTTCCTGATGTAAACAAGTAAATGGCATCGTCTTCTTCATGAACTTCTACGTTCGGTTCTGTCGTTGGCTGTTTTTGCAACTCTAATTCAAATGAACCAAAGTCTTCTTTTGTTGTTTGAATTACATAAGGAATTTCTTTAACAGCATCAACCTTTAATAACACTTCATTAAATTCTTCATCAATAACTAACACTTTTAATTTCGCTTCTTTTACAATCGTTTCTAATTCATAAACAGTCAGCTGATGATTTAGCGGAATAAATACCGCTCCAATTTTTAAACTTGCCATCATAACGCTTGGAAATGGGTGATTATTTTTGCATAGTATTCCTATACGATCTCCTCTTTGCACACCATTATGTAACAAATAATGTGCAAACTGATTTACTCGTTCATTATATTGCTGAAACGAATATCTTTTCTTCCCCCCTACAAGCGCTTCCAAATTTGGTGATTGCATTGCTCTCTTTTGTAATAATTGTCGCATCGTTCTCAAGTAAAACTCCCCTTTATATATGTTAGGTTTTTTATTTTACCAGATTAACTATTAATTTACTAAAGATTACACTTAGTGAATATAAGAAGAATATAAAATATCCATTTACTTTACAAGTAAATGGATATTTCCCATTATATATTAGAATACTTCTTGTTCATCACATATTGCACATACTCAGGTGCACTTTTATCAATCTCTTCATCGCTTAGTTTATATTCTGCACCATATAAATAAAAGGAAGGTATAAATTCCATACCTGTGTATAAGCATGTAGCTTGGAATGGTTTCGTCAACTCATCCATTGTAATTCCACTATTTTCATAGTCTTTTTCTAATCCACCTATAGAAATAGCTACACCAAATTCTTTCCCCTTCACTTTATCTCCTTTAGATCCGTACGCAAATCCATATGTTAATACATCATCGAACCATTTTTTTAATAATGGTGGTGAGCTGTACCAGTAAAGCGGAAATTGAAATATATATCTGTCATGTTCTACTAATAACTTTTGCTCTTCTTCAATATTAAACTCCCAATTCGGTGCCACTTTATACAATTCATGCACCGTAATTTCATCCGAATATTTCTCAAGTTCTTCAATCCATCTTTTATTAATTTTTGATTTTTCAATATCAGGATGTGCTACAATTACAAGTGTTTTCATCTTTTTTCATCCCCTTTATAAATTATTCAACCCTTTACGTATTAGTATGAATGAGTCACATATAATTGAAAAGTACGTACTTTAAAGTGCTATAGGAACCTTAAAGTACCTGTGGAGGTGTTATATGAATCAAAATGATAATTGCCCAATTGCAACAACACTCGATGTAATCGGTGGAAAATGGAAAGTTCATATTTTATGTATTTTGTCAGATGGAAAAATGCGAACAAATGAAATTAAACGAGAAATCCCAAACATTACACAAAAGGTTCTTACACAACAACTTCGGCAACTTGAAGCTGATGGGATTATCTATCGTACCGTATATCAAGAAGTTCCACCAAAGGTTGAGTACACACTAAGTGAATACGGAAAATCTTTAATGCAAATAATGGATAATCTGTTTGAATGGGGAAAAGATCATCAGATTAAAAGATTACATGACTAAAAAAGCACTATATACTTTGTTTCATCCTCTACGTTCATATTTTTTATTTCTATAAAGTTTATTTTCATCATTTTTTAGCTAACTTGTTTTCTTAGATTGATGGACGTGACCCCACATCCATCAATCTAAAAAGATACAATTAGAAAAATGAGATTTCTATAAAGTTTCGCATATAAACACTACTTCCGCCTTATTAAACGCTCGCTCTACTTTTTCTAATCTCAATTGTACGTAAGCTATAAAGAAGCACCCCTAAACCGAGAATTTTTTCATTATTAGACACATTAGAACCTAAGGTAATAGTAGGTACATTTAAACCCATAAACCTTTCACTCCATTCTATAGGCATATAAAAAGATACTCCTTAAAAATAAAAAACGCTATTCTCTCTGTAAAATCATAGAAAAGAATAGCGCTTTTTATTTTGAAATAGAAATCATCATTTAAACTAAACATGCTAATATTGATTTTGTGCGATTGTCAGTTACCTCATAATAAATTTCTAATCCTTTCCGAGTACCTGTAACCATTTTAGCAGCTTTTAGTTTAGATAAATGTTGACTAATTGTACTTTGAGGCATTTGTAAATCCCCATACATTGTTGTTACATTAGTAGGACCTTTTGCAAGCATTATTTTTACTAAAGATAGACGAACTGGATGCGCCAATACCTTTAACACCTCAGCGATTTCTTGAAACATTTCTTTTTTTTCTTTCATCTTATTTCTCCCCTTTTATATACATATTTATGTTATCCATATATATAATTCGGAGGTATATACGTTTTTGTGTCCGTCATTTTAAAAAAATATAAAAAAACTTTAATCCGAAACTAAAGGATTAGCTTAACATAATGTCTCACCATTAATGATGAATAGGAATCTCATTATAGAAGCAGCAGTTTTTATACTACAACTCTACATTCAACTAACTAAAACCAATGAAAAAAAGAGCAGATAGTCTGCTCTTTTATGATGCCTCCTTATGTTCCGTGGAATGTTTAACACTCCCCAGTCTCTTTAGTTTATTCCACCCTACCGCTACTCCTCGAAGCGATGAGAATATAGATTTAATGACAACATAAGTCATAAATTGGCGATAAATAAAACGTTGTAAAATTAACCATGCCAATGGTTTTGGGTTCTCTTCCTCTAATTTAAATGCGAACAGAGAAGCGAGAAGATCCATTATAAAGAAAACAAGATAAAATCCTAAAACTTTTAGCGGATTACTACTAAATAGTCCTATAATCATTAATATATCTGCAAAAGGAGCAATGAATTGCAGCACATATTGGAATAACCACATATTAGGCAGTGCAATAAATCCTAATGTTTTATGCTTTGGATTACATAACGCTTTTCGATGTTTCCAAAGACATTGAAGTGTACCATATGACCAACGATACCGCTGTTTAATGAGACTTTTCACATCTTCAGGTGATTCCGTAAAAGCATGCGCTTTTTCTTCATATACAATTCTATGCCCTTGACGTAAAAATGTAATAGTAAGATCCGTATCTTCTGCTAACGTATCTTCGCTTAAATATCCAGATTCAACTACATTCTTTTTGCGCCACGCCCCAATAGCTCCTGGAACTACTGTAATACAATTTAACTCATCAAAAGCTCTACGTTCTAAATTAAACCCTGTAATGTACTCAACATGTTGCCAAGTAGTTAACAAATTCCGTCTATTCCCCACTTTGACATTACCTGAAACTGCAGCTACATTCTGATCTTCAAAGTGTCTAACCATTAGAGAAATGGCGTCTTGCGCAATAATAGTATCCGCATCTAAAGTGACAATGATTTCTCCTCGCGATTGTTGAAACCCTAGGTTCATTGCCGATGATTTCCCGCCGTTTTCTTTCTGAATGAGACGAACTTTAGGGTGTTTATAAAATGTTTCTTGCATTACTTTTGACGTACCATCTGTCGATCCGTCATCCACAACAATAACTTCAAATTCTCTATAATTACTATCCAAAATTGAGTGAATTGTCTTGGCTATCACCTTTTCTTCATTATATGCTGCTATGACAACACTAACAAAAGGTTGATAGGACGAATTAATATAGCGAGATAACGTTTTTCTTTTCTGCTTCCATGCAAAATAAATTAAGAATAAAAATCGAAAAATCCCTAATCCAATAGCAATATAAAAAATAGTTGTTAATATATGCTTAAGGTATCCTGCCCCTGAAAAGACAGCTTTATTGTAAAGTAAATATTGCTTCCCCTCAGAAGAAACAGGAGGCATAATTTCATCTCGTTCTTTATTCATTAAATCTGAAATTGTTACAAAACTATATCCATGCTTTTTTAGGTCTTTAATAATGATTGGGAGCGCCTCTACTGTATGTGTACGGTTCCCTCCCGCATCATGGAGAAGAATAATATTTCCCTCTCCCTTATAAATGGGATTAAGAGCACGCTTTACTAATTCATTTGTTGATGGTGTTGCCCAGTCTTCGGGATCAACTTTTTCCGCTACCATTGTATAGTTCATATTTTGTGCACGTAAAATAGGCAATATTTCATTTGATGAATCTGGGTTAGCATCCGCTTCATATGGTGGTCTAAATAAAACCGTAGAATGTCCAGTTACTTCCTGAATTAAACGTTGCGTCGTATTAAGTTCTACTTTCGTTCGTAGTAAAGACGTATCTGCTATGTTAGGATGCTTGAAAGTATGATTGCCAATTTCATGCCCTTCATCGTATATTCTTTTTACAATACTAGTATTTAGTTGCGCGTTTTCACCAAGTACAAAAAAAGCAGCTTTTATTTGATTCTCTTTTAATATATCTAATATTTCTGGCGTATATTTCGGGTCTGGTCCATCATCAAATGTTAATACTACTTGTTTCCCATTTGGTTTTCCATATCGTTGCACTTCATATGCAGATGGTAAGGATCTATATACTTCATCTGTAATATACTCATCTTTGCCTACTTTAAAATCTCTCAATCCATTTTTTCTTTCATTCTCAATCTGTAAAATTTCACCTTGTCCAGAATAATTCACTTCATCTAAACTACTGATTTTATGTAATACATTAGGATTTTTTTGTACCTCAATAGGATTTTTTAAAACTTTCCATATTGTAGGATCTTCTGCTCCTAATCTCCATAGCGCAAACCCCTTTGCATGATTGTCCATTGCGATTTTCACTTGATTATAAAGAGTAACACCGTCTAAGAACCAAGCAGTATGTTCTTTCTCTCCTGTTTTATATCTAAAATACGGATTTCCACTCATCTTATCCCATTGAATTTTTATATTTGAATCATGAGCCATTGCCATAACTTCTGAGAAAGTCATAGACTTTGCAGCTTCTTTACTATTTACTTCCCAATCATATCCATAGTTACCGAAAGCAACTATAAGTTTATTAGACGGAATATTCAGTTCTTTCAATGTATGTTGGAACCATTTATTTGAAGCAATTGGTCCTGGTTCCCCGGCTCCATAGTGCTCATCGTACATCATTACAATCATTCGATCTATTATTTTTGCTAACGCACTATAATCAAAAGCCTTATCATTAGCTGGAACATCTTGTGTAACGAGCAAATCATGTTCATGAAATTCCTTAGTAAGTTCTTTCATAAAATTTGTTAAGTTTTCTTTATCACTTTCAGGTACGGACTCAAAGTCAATATTAATACCTGAAAACTGACTCTTTTTAACTTCGCTTACTAAATTATTAATAAATTTCGTCTTCACATCATTCGGCGAATTCAGTAACTTATGGATAAGCTCACTATCAGGGCCAGAAGCTTTTTCTGTATAGTTAGTAAGTAACGGCATAATCTTCACATGATTTTTTTTTGCTAGTTTTACAATCTCAGGTTTTATCTCACTTCTAATCGTTAAATCTGCTTTTAAATGATACCACTCTGGTACTAACGTAGTTAATGAATCGATATTTTCTTTTAAAGAAGCGGTACTATTTTCATCCCAGTTTACATAAAAACCATACACTTCTTTAGGATGTTTACTATCCTTCGGCGGATTCACCAAATTTTTATTATCCTTCGTTTCGGTATTTGGGTTAAATTCTTCCTTCTTTAACTGCTGATCACTAAGTTTTTGATTAATTGGTACAAGTTTAGTATCTTGTTGTACAGCGGTATTCATATTTGGAATTTCTGGTGTTGAAAAAATACTTTGAAAGAAAAAATAAAATACAACACTTACACTAACTATTGAGATACATAGAAACCAAATAAAGGCTATGTTTCTCCTTCCTTTCGGATCATAAAAAACAGGTTTTTCTTTATCTTGTTGAATGTTTTTCTCCATTATATTTTTCACATACTCCTTCTTAATAGAACTATAGAATATTAAAGTGCAACTTTAATCAGTGGGGGTTTTGTTCACCCCCCACTAATCATCAGCCCTCACCAATCGGGCTGCCCAGCAAATAGCGGAATAAATCCTTTTAGCTTTGAAATGAATCTCTCACTTCCATATTCTATTGATTCTTCTTTTCATTCCCTTGCTGGTGGCCTCTATTTTCTTGTTGAGACCCCCTACCATTGTTCCCTTGCTCGTTTCCGTCATTTTCTTTCTGGGATCCTCTTCCATTGTTCCCTTGCTGATTCCCATTATTTCCT
>NZ_KV827856.1:221772-293444 GCF_001836235.1 Bacillus sp. HMSC036E02
TTGCCCATTTCCATTATTCCCTTGTTGAGACCCTCTTCCATTGTTCCCTTGCTCGTTTTCGTTATTTCCCTGTTGAGATCCTCTTCCGTTGTTCCCTTGCCCATTTCCATTATTCCCTTGTTGAGATCCTCTTCCGTTGTTCCCTTGCTGATTCCCATTATTTCCTTGTTGAGCTTCTCTACTGTTATTCCCTTGCCCATTTCCATTATTCCCTTGTTGAGATCCTCTTCCGTTGTTCCCTTGCTGATTCCCATTATTTCCTTGTTGAGGATTTCTTCCATTGTTCCCTTGCCCATTTCCATTATTCCCTTGTTGAGATCCTCTTCCGTTGTTCCCTTGCTGATTCCCATTATTTCCTTGTTGAGCTTCTCTACTGTTATTCTCCTGTTGATTCCCTCTATTTTCTTGCTGAGATCCTCTTCCATTGTTTTCTTTTATTTGCTTCGATGGCTGTTCCTCTGTTTTCTTTTGTTCTTTCTGCTCTTGCTTTTCATATTTTTTTTCTTTTACAGGAGACAAATCGAGTGTTGCATCAGGAGATGACTCCGGGTGTGATTGCACCTCTTCTTCGTTTTCCACCGGATTAGACGGGGTGACAGGAGGCGTAAGTGATTTGTTCTTCTCATTCTCTTGCTTTATATAAACACCTGTGCCAATTCCAGCTTTTCTAGCATTCTCTCGTATTTGCATTGTGCTACTTTGATATTCAACTGTAATATGTTTTAGCTCATATTCTTTCTTTAATTCTTTCATTGCCTTTTCCAAAAGTGGTTCTAGTGCCTTGTCCTTTGCAACAGCTGTTAGCATAACTTGCTTATCATTCGTTAAATACTTATCCTCTTGACTTTGCTTTATAATAGTACGTATTACTTCTTGTAATTGTTTATTTTCCCATTGCTTCAATTCTTTTAAAATACGCCTTCCATCATCATTACAAGCCTGCAAATTTATAACACGAAAATCCTTTGTTACGCTCACCTCTAAACTTGGATTTATATCAACTGAGACGTAAGCAAATACTTTTTCTTCTGGTTGGTTGTAGAAAAACAGCACTGCAAATAGAAAACAAGCAACAAGTATTGATGCAGGCTTTAAAAAGGAAGGAATCGAAAAATGCGATGCTTTTTGTTCTTGCTCATCAAACGAGATTTCCTCCCCGATTATGCAAGAATCCCCTTTTCTTTTACACGTAATAAACTCTCCATTTGGTGTTAAAACAACTACGCTATGCTTTTTTATATCCATCACAATTCCTTTATTCATCATGCTTTTCCCCTCTTATGTAATCCAGAATATATGTATAGTTGTTTGCAAAAATAATACACATTGCAATAATGTATTTTCTATGTCGTTCCAACGTTTTACGACTTACCCTAACACGCGGTTCAATCTGTTTAAGCGGTAACTTTTTCTTTCGGAACAGCTCTTCCATCATTTCCTCTTCTTTTATAATTATTTTCACAATTTCTATTAAGTGCTCACGTGTATCACGATGCTTAGGAGATTCTTTAGCAAGCTCTGAGAATGTGATTTTAAACTCAGCTAGCACACTTTGAAAATGAAGAATTTCCTCCTTACGGTTACTATTTTCCATCTCTTTCATATACTCCGTAAGCGACACTTGCATTTCTAACATTTCCTCTTGCTCATCTTCTTTTAAAAAGACAAAGTTATGTTTAGACTCCTTACGTATATAGTCAATTACATCTCTTTTTATAAGAAGATCAGCAAACGCTAAAAAGGATTTTCCTTTTGTATAGGAATACTTTTCAATTGCTTCGTTAAACGCAAACAATCCAATGCTATATTCATCATCCTGTTCTGTAATATATCGGCGGCAGACAGATGAGATTGATTTTCTAATAAAAGGTTGATACTGTACGATAAACGCTTCTTTATCTTCTTCATTATTTTGTATGTTACATACGATATCTTCTATTTTCGGTTTTCTTAAGATCTTCATTACTAAACTCAACACTTGTAATCTCCCAGCCTCCTTCAAATAGCAAAATGGCCACTACACAAGTGACCATTTAACCAGATTTTCTTGGTACTTTTCTTCGGTCTTGTTTTCTTGCTGTTAGTTATATTTTTAGAGTCTAACGTTTTCTTAATGATTTTTTCTTTTCTCTCGGCACTACAGTTAAGTTTGTATTTTTATCTACTTTCTTATTTTCTACCGTTCGTTTTGCTTATTCTTTTTCTATTTTATCTGCAATCCTTGAATAACTCTCCTCTATATAATTGGTAATTTCATCCTTTTACTTTGGATGCCCACTTAATCTAGTAATTTTATTAATACTTCTATATTCTTTCATAGTCATTTTTCTTCTATTTATTTTTTCCACTATACATATTCGGAGGAGTACAAAGTTTTATGGGGGTCAAAAAATATTTTCATAAAAAAATACATATTTATTTCAAAAATAAAAACCATCAATTTGAAAAAGGGTAATCAAATTGATGGTTTTCTTATAGTATCTATTAAATTAAGTTGGATTCTCATCATATCTAAAAAAAGTACTAGCTATCCTCTGCCGCTTTTCTCCACTTTTATCTTTCTTGGTTATCATAATATGTCTTATCTGCGTATTTTCTATCATTTCCTTTTAGATAAGCTAAAATTACTTTTGGATTTTTAAATAAAGTCCAGTCTCCATATGTATCAAATCTTCTGCATGAAGTTATCATTCCATTTTTAATAGTACCGAATTTCTTATTATTTTTCTTTCCCCACTCTTTTAAACGTTTTGCGAAATCTGCATCTTCTGCCATAAGCATGTTTTCATTAAATCCATTGATTGCCATAAAGTCTTTTCTATAGCACCAAAAAATCCCTACAGATATAGCTCCGTACTTAAAAAGTAAAGGGATTATGATTAACATTGCGGAGAGAAATATTCCTAAAGATATTCTTTCAAACTTCCCATTCACCCCACCACCAATGTATTTACCTGAAGCTAAATATTTATCTACATTAAACAACATAGACTCTGTCATTATCGTATCAGCGTCTATAGTAACGATTATTTCTCCACTGGCTATTTTAGCCCCTGCATTTCGAATTTTAGATAAGTTTTTATCGTTATTTTTCAATGTAATACAATTATAAGATTTTGCTATTTCCTCTGTTTTATCTGTACAACGATTTAAAACAACTATAACTTCCGTTTGCTCTTTATATGCCTCTGATGCCTTTGCAATTGAATCTAAACATTTTCTAATGTACTTTTCTTCATTATGCGCAGGAATTATAATAGAAAACTTCACATCTTTTTTCAAATTAACTCCTAAAGATTCGTTTGTCTCAGTCATAATATTCCCCCCTTATTTTATAAGGTAAATATCTGTTATACATAACGTATATTAAAATTCAATAAATTATATGATAGGAACTGCAGGTAAACTATTACTTGAGTATTAAAAAACAAAAACGTTATTCTTTCTAAATAAGCAAAATTACTAGAAAGAATAACGTTTTTTATTAGTTACATTAATATTTTATTCGTTGCTTTATTTCTTCAAAACGAGCATGTATAATTTTTCTGATATCTGGATGATTCTTATATAAAGTAACAGTATACATGATGGAAGATGCAAGAATAGTAGACCATATTAACCAACCTCCAGCATGAGAAAGAACTTTAATTATTTCACTCTTAAATTCTTCCTGTCCGTCATGAAATGTATAGCTGAGTAGTTACCTTATTTTTAAAAAAACATTCTGATTATTTCTTTTTCACTTCTTCTACAAATTCCCATGTCTCTCCGTTATCTTTTGATTGATAAAGTGCACTACTATCGCCATTGTAGTCTCCATCTGCCCCTTGTCCAACTAACATATTAAAAACCCCATCTTTCTCATATGGCATACTAGGAGAATCAAAAGGACTTATTGTGGACTGTGTATGATCTAATTTCACTTCATGCGGCGGATATTCTACCTTTTTGAAAGATACTCCCCCATCATCTGTGCGATATAACTCTCCTTCATTACCAGAAGGCCTAATTGCTCCTAAAAACCCAAGTTTATCATTTATAAAAATGATTCCTGATACACTACCAATCCCCCCATTAAATGGGTCTGGATTGATAACCTCCCATGTTTTCCCTTCATCACTAGTCTTGCTTAATGAATAAAAGGCGCTCCCTAATGCTTTATCTGTCATATTTAGTTTATAACCAACTTCTTTCGATAGGAAAAACTGTTCTTTTTCATTCTTTAAATCTTGTTGTTCCTTCTCTTTAAGCCTATCTTCTTTTGGAGGCGTCTTTGATTTACTCCAACTTGCGTCACTTATTAAATTATATCTAGCAGGGACTAGCTCTTTCTCTTTTCCAGGGACAAATATAGATACAGTATATCCAATGATATCAGAAGCTGCTTCTTTAACACTCTGCCTCTTACCATCCTCAGTAATATTAATAATTCCCTCTGTATTGGATCCCCAATTTCTTTTTCCATAATAAATCAACCCATACTTACTTTCATTCCATTTTTTGACCGTTTGCTTAACTGGGATCGCCTTAACCGTTTTAATTAAAGGTTCTACTAATTTATCATCATTATAATCAGGCTTTGCATATCCATCTCGTATTATAGTAATATCTTCTGATTTCTTCTTATTATAAGAGATTAAATAAGTTTCTTCTTTCCCATCAACATTTTTCCCATAAACAAATGTATCAAACGCTGTGATTGTTCCATCTGAATGAAATGTAAGATCAAAATCAGTTGCCATATACAATTTCTTTGGCAAAGGATATTTTTTATTGATATCTTCAAAAATACCTTCTACTCCAGATTTATATATATTATTATGTTTAAGTTTAACTGACCTTTCATGTTTTAACTTTTCTATAAACCATGCCAATTTGCCATTGTAATTTATTGCACTTTTATAAATCTGCATCCCATAAAATGATGTAATTGCAACAATAATGATAATAGAAATGGATCTCCATGCTATTGAATTTGTTAATTTTTTAGATTCATATTCTCTATTTTTTATCACCCGCATTGTAGTAAATGTAGTTATGGATATAAAAAGTACTATACATAATAACAAAATGTAAATATTATAATTCATTCTTCCGTACTGACAGTATAAGGCCAACTCATAACAAAAAATCCCGTATACAATTATTAGTATTGGATTTGTTACTAATGACAGAAGTATCCTTTTTGTATTTTCTCTAAATATAGAAACCACTCCTAAATATATGAATTACTGATATTAAGTATACTTTATGAATATTCACCATTCTTATCATTGGATTTATACACATTCAAATAATATTTTCCTTGTTTCGCTACGAGTTTTCCCTTTATAGTATTTCCTTCATCTTTACCACAAGCTACGTAATTTTACATGTCTGATTCATGATAAAGTACCCATGTCATCCCAATATTTTGTTCATTTATCACAGAAATAACTACTTCTTTCAGAACTATAACATCAAACGTTTAAACATCTGTCTGATCAGGAGTAATCAGATTCCCTTTTACAAGCGTATTGGAAGTCCTTCTCCTCTTCGAGGGATCCACCTGTTTGCAGTTCTTGTTTTACAGTAACTTTTGTTTGTTTTTTACTTTCTTTTCTTTTCCTCTACTATCTTCCACTGTTAGTTCCACATTATATGTTCCTTTTTCTCCATATACGTGGGTAGGATTCGCTTCTGTACTTGTTGTACCATTACTATAAAATTTATTTTCTTCATTAAAAAGCATTTTTAATTTTTTTATATACTCTTACTGTCGACGTTCAAAAGCTAAACGTACTGCAAGACCTGTCAATACGCTTGCCATAAGCCAACGCTGCACTCGCAGCCACGTTGGACGTGTGCCAAACCATTTCGCAATTTTACTTGCTGTACATACAATTAGAAGGTTAACTATAAAGCTAACAGTGATTTGCGTAAGGCCCAAAACTGCACCTTGAAAAAGCAACGATCCCTTCTCTGGATCTTCAAATTGAGGTAAAAGTGATACATACAAAATAGCAATCTTTGGATTCAGAAGATTAGTCATGAGTCCCATTAAAAATAATTTCCGTGGTGGTTCATTAGAAATCGTACGAGGTTCCATAATAGATATAGCACCCGGTTTAATCGAATTCCAAGCTAGCCAGAGTAAGTAAGCAGCACCTGCCCACTTTACTGCCTCATATACAGCGGGAACCGCAAGGAATAGAACTGTAAGTCCAAACATAGTTGCGATTATATAGATTACAAATCCGAGCATGATGCCCAATAAAGAAATAAATCCCGCCATACGTCCCTGCGTAATGGAACGGGAAATGAGATAAATCATATTAGGCCCAGGTGAACAAACCATGCTAAGCGAAACAATTGCAAAAGCTATCAAGGTACTCAAGCTGACCATAAACCTTCCCCCTTTATGTTACATAAAATTTCCTATTATACATTTTATCATGATTGGGGAGAGAAAAAATTAATATAAACCGATGCAGCTAAGTAATAGTATCGGATCGAATGTAGTGTAATCACATATTTCTCATTCTCTTAAGTAAGGACTAAAAATAACCTATCCATAGAGCTACTAAAACCACTACGAATAAAGCAAAGCAACATGTAATATTTCGAATCCACTTTTGTATATCATCAAAATACTTTTCTATAAATGCAGTGTAAATAGAAAGCATAAGAAGTAGCACAATGAAAGTAAAAAATCCCAATTTATCGTTAAATTTTTCATTAGTAAATGTACTTACATGAAGGAATAGAAAAACAAACGTTACTATGAATAGCTCAAATAATCTTTTTTTATTCAATCTGCCACCACCTTACAACAATTCCCTTTTATTCCATTTTATCAGAACATACTGTGTAGCAGTATATGAATATTATATTCATTTCAAAAAGGCCAACAATACAAGATCGTTAGCCTCTACTTTCCATATTCGCACCTTTTATCACTTTACTTCCTAACAACCGGAATCCACATTTCACCAAATACTAGGCCATTTCTCTGTCCCATCTCAACCGTTGTATTCGGTCCACCAACATAGGCAAAATCCTTTGCTTCTGGTAAAGCTTGACCGAAGGCGATGCCAGTAAGCTTATTACTTAGCTCTTTAGCCGTTTTGTCTTCCCCTTTCACTACTAAGTATTCTCCCCTCGGAAACTGAATCACTCTAGATTCTTCTTCTATTTGTGCTTCTGTCATGACACCCGCATAATACATCATTTTGTTATTCACCGCTTCGCTCACGGAAAAAATGTATTCATTTGTAGCTAAAGCTTTTAAAGTGTCCAGCCTTCCATCTTCTTTAACAGCCGACCAAAAGTCTTCCTTTTCTTTATTTATTCCAGCAAAGTTTGTGTATTCACTCTTAATTTCAGTTCCAATACCTAACACAATAAAGCTATCTTTTTCTTCTATAGTATAATTTTTCATATTCAAAACCTGCCTCTTTTTTTATTAATCAAACGATTTATCTTTTCATCTGATACGTTTATAATACCTTTAAACCATGTCAAAAAATGATACTGTTTAGGAGACCAAAATGAAAAAAGTTGAACGGATTAATACAATTATGCGGTATATCAACAACCGCTCTCACTTTACAATTTCTGAAATTATACAAGAATTTAACATCTCACGGTCGACAGCTATTAGAGACATTAGAGAAATTGAAGCTATGGGAATGCCACTGGTCGCTGAAGTTGGGAGAACGGGTGGATATTTTGTTATGCATAATTCTATCCTGCCCGTTGTTCGCTTTACTGATAATGAAGTGAAAGCTCTTTTTATTGCCTTTATGGCTACGAGGAATCAACAACTTCCCTACCTAAAGAGTCGTCAATCTTTAGCCGAAAAACTACTAGGACTCATCTCAGAAACCCAGCAAGATGATCTCGTTCTTTTAAATCAACTCTTGCTTTTCCAAGGGACTAACCCTCATAATCCCGATCTACTTGAGCTTTCTGATCTCCCCCATCCTATGTTAGAAAAACTCATTCAAATCCTTCTTTTGGATAACCATTTATTGATTACTATGAAAGAAGATGAAGAAATCAAGACTTATCCAATTTATCTATTGCACCTTTATCAAGAAAAAAGCCATTGGATCATTGAAGGGTTTGACTTAAAAAAAGAAAAGAAGATGATGTTTCCTGTCGATGATCTCATTAATATCGAACCATACACGACGAACAAAAGGCTAAATAAGAAAAAGATTTTAGAAAAACTAAGTAAGAAGGACGAAATAATCAACTTGGTACTTGAACTTGGACCAAAAGCAATTGCCCAGTTCAAAAAATACCATCCTTTAAAAATTTCAATATCTTATACTAATCCTTACCAATCTACAGCCATTTTAAAAACTTTTATCAATGTTAACAATCCCGATGAAGTGACGGAAATAATAAATTGGCTGCTTTTTCTAGGGAAGGATATTAAAATCAAAGAAATACCCGATGAAGTATTAGCAGATTTACAAAAACGAGTGTGCTTATACATTCCATAAGCAGTGAGCCTCAAATATTAAGCTTTATCACTGGATAATTATCCTATTTTTAAATACCATTTCATTTACTACAATGAGAGCATGATAAATAATAAAAGCACGGAAAATCTCCCGTGCTTTTCTAAATATATATTATTCCTGAAGGTTTCGTTTATCACGTTTCTTACCCTAACTGACGTTTAAATGCTTTACTGGCGAAAAAGTAAGAGATGACCATTATACCTACGCACCAAGCGAGCGCAATCCAAATATCGTTTCCAACAGTTCCTTCATATAAAAGAGCACGAATCGCATTCACGATTGAAGTTACAGGCTGATTCTCTGCAAACGCACGAACAATTTTTGGCATCGTTTCGGTAGGCACAAAGGCCGAACTAATAAATGGAAGAAAAACTAGCGGGTACGAGTAAGCAGTCGCCCCTTCCATAGACTTTGCCGTCAGCCCTGGAATGATAGCCAACCATGTTAGCGCTAACGTAAACATTCCTAGTATCCCAGCTACTGCAAGCCAATCTAGAATATTAGCACTGGAACGGAAACCCATTAAGAGTGCAACAAGAATAACCACCACGATAGTAAGTACATTAGCAACCAGAGAGGTTAGAACGTGAGCCCACAATATCGATGAGCGCTTAATAGGCATCGTAATGAAACGTGCCATCAGCCCACTCTTTACATCCGTAAAGAGTCGCACGGAAGTGTAAGCTACACCGGATGCGATAGCCATTAGCAAAATTCCCGGCAATAAATAATTAACGTAGTTTTCCGTTCCAGTTTTTATTGCGCCGCCAAACACGTAGACAAATAATAGCATCATCATAATCGGTGTAATCGCTACTGTAATAATTGTATCCGGACTGCGCATAATGTTACGCATTAAACGACCTAGTAATACACCTGTTTTACTTTTCATTTACATCTCCTCCTTTTTGCCAATGATCGCAAGGAATATTTCTTCCAATGTCGGTTGCTTCTCGATATACTCCACTTTTGCTGGCGGGAACATCTCTTTTAGTTCAGCAAGAGTACCTGTCGTAATAATTTTTCCGCCATGCAAAATAGCGATACGGTCTGCCAGTTGTTCTGCTTCCTCCAAGTACTGAGTCGTAAGCAAAATAGTTGTACCGCTACCAGCAAGTTCCTTGACTGTATCCCACACTTCGATTCGCGCTTCAGGATCAAGTCCAGTCGTTGGTTCGTCAAGAAAAATAACTGCTGGCGCCCCAATCAAACTCATCGCGATATCAAGCCGGCGCTTCATCCCGCCTGAATACTGATCTGCCCTTTGGTTTGCCGCATCAGTCAGGCTAAATCTTGCAAGTAGATTGTCAGCAACTTGAGCGGGATTGGAAACACCACGTAATTTGGCGATCATTATCAAGTTTTCCCTCCCAGTCAGCATACCGTCTAAAGCTGCGAACTGCCCTGTCAAACTGATACTTTGACGAACATGATCTGATTGACTCTGTACATCAAATCCACAAATACTTACTTCACCGCTATCTTGCTTCATTAGTGTCGAAAGGATGTTGACCGTTGTCGTCTTTCCCGCTCCATTTGAGCCTAGCAGCGCGAAAATTTCTCCACGCTGCACCTCAAAATCTACCCCTTTTAAAACTTCCTTGTCTTTAAAGGATTTTTTCAAGCCTTTTACAGAAATCGCTGCATGACTCATACTTTTTTCCTCCCTATAAAAATGTTTTGCGAAGACTATTTATTTACCTCTATCTATTTAGTATCACTGATATTCTGTATTACTTAGTACCGAGTTAAAAATATAACTGAATAGCTATGATGGCAATTCATATGTGTAACCAGCTAATCAGTCGGTACTACTTATTCCATTTATTTTTTTCTCAATTTCTTCATAATACTTTCATTCAAATCTTCACGATACTTGGAGACGTAAGTTTTAGCATTTGCCACTAGTTCGTCAGCAAAGGAAGCCACGTCATCCCCAGTAATGTCAAGCACTTGTCTTCCTTCTGCTGCACCAGCTTCAAACAAATCGATTAATTCATACTGTATGTGTAACATATCCATCCCGTTACCCGCTGAGAAATTCCACATGTAGTTTTGAATTTTCTTAAATACAAATTGGTAGTCCTCTGGCAGAGCCTCAACTCGTGCCATCATCATTTTGTACTCTTTTTTATCACCAATTAACTTTTTGAACATTTCTAACATCTTATTTTCCTCCTTTTTTATAAAACCGAACAAGAAATTCCCAAAGTATCGGCCGGAACGTTTTATCTTATGAACCTATTTTGACTTCAAGACGTTAATTTTTGACGATACAAAATCCCATTTTTTCCAAAACAATTCAAGCTCCTGGCGACCTTCTTCATTTAATGAATAAAACTTACGAGGCGGCCCCATATCTGATGGTTTCTTTTCAATATTCACAAGCTTTTTCTTCTCTAATCGTACGAGGATAGTATACACCGTACCTTCCACAACTTCGGTAAACCCAAGGTCATTCAGGTGGCGGGTAATCTCATAGCCATACGTTTCACGGCGACTAATGATTTCCAGTACACACCCTTCCAGTGAACCTTTCAACATTTCAGTTAAATTTTCCATATCCTGGTCCTCCTTTACCCCCTATTCTGTCTGACTTATATTAAGTATTACAGAGTACTAAGGCGAATTTTTTACTGAGTAGTTTTTTTGAATTCATACTATTCAGTATCACTTATTACATCCACATTGTATGACTAAGTAGCGATAGATGTCAACTGATTTTCAAATTTTTTCTAAAATCCGCTATTACCTATTGTCTACTGAAAATATTTTGAGAAACAATACTACTCAGTATTGCTTATTACAAGTACATTGTATGACTAAGTAGAGATGGATGTCAACTCGATTTTTATATTTTTCTAAAATCAACTATTACCTATTCGATACAGCCTATTTTCTTTTTTTATTTTGCCCCATACCTATCCCACTAAGAAAAGAAAATACCCCAAAACAAAAATTCTACATTTTTATTTTGGGGCGCTATACTATACCAAAGTTAATGAATATGGCTAGCTCTTCTTATTAATAAGACAGATCATTTTTTGTTACGATAACATCATAGCCATGTCTTCTGCTGCATTTGTAATTAGTTTTAAACCAAATGTTTCTTGTAATACATCAAGCACGCCAGGTGAAATAAATTCAGGGGCCTTTGGACCGATGCGAATATCTTGAATCCCAAGACTAAATAGCCCTAGTAAAATGGCAACCGCTTTTTGTTCAAACCATGATAGTACAATACTTACTGGCAATTCATTCACTTCACATTGAAAAGCATCAGCTAAAGCAGCCGCTATTTTCACTGTAGAAATTGAATTATTACACTGTCCTAAATCAATGTAACGCGGAATTTCCGTACCAGGTACAACACCGTAATCCACATCATTAAAGCGGAATTTCCCGCAAGAAGTTGTTAAAATAACCGTTTCTGGCGGAAGTGACGTTGCTAATTCACGATAATATTCTCCGCCTTTTCCCGGTGCATCACAACCGGCGATAACAAAGAAACGCTTTATCTTCCCCTCTTTTACTGCATCAATAATTTCTGGAGCTAATGATAATACTGTATTATGATGAAACCCTGTCACTAACTGTTCATCCGACTCCATATGTACTTCTGGAAGTTCTAGTGCTTTTTGAATCAATGATGTAAAATCATCATTTTCAATTTTTTGTACACCTTCTAAACCTGCAATTTCATATGAAAAGAATCGATCAGAGTACGAGCCTTTAATTGGCATAACACAGTTCGTTGTAGCTAATATGGCACCAGTAAATTTTTCAAAAAGGCGTCTTTGATCATACCATGCCTTACCGATGTTTCCTTTTAAATGTTTATATTTTTTCAGCTGCGGATATCCATGTGCTGGTAGCATTTCAGAATGCGTATAAATATTAATGTCTTTTCCTTCTGTTTGCTTTAATAGTTCTTCTAATGCAAATAAATTATGGCCCGTAACTACAATTGCTTTACCTTCTACACGATTTTGTGTAATTTGTACAGGCTCTGGCACACCAAAATGATTCGTATGTGCCTCATCCAATAACTCCATCACCCGTAAAGCTGATTTCCCAACTTTCATAGCCATATCAATATGCTCTTGTTCGTTAAAGTTAGAATTTGTTAATGTCATATATAAAGCTTCTTGTGTTGTAGCATCTACAAATGCATCCGTATACCCTAGCTGAGCAGCATGTGTGCGATAAGCTGCAATTCCTTTTAGCCCAAACACAATCGTATCTTGTAAACTCGCAATCGTTTCATTCTTGCCACAAACACCCATTACTTTACATCCGCCTGTTGGCGTTTGTTCACATTGATAACAAAACATATCATCCCACCCTCTCCCAATCATTCATTACACCTTAAGCATAATACCCATTGAAAAAAAGTGATGTGATATCAATCACAATAATATATAAAGATTTGTGACAGTTCATATTGTTGACATAATACTTTTATTGACATCCAAAAAATATACATTAGTGTACACACATCTTTCGATACTTTTAAATAGCTAAATAATTAATTTGGAGAAATATATACAACGAAAAATTTTTTTGAATCCCTTATACAAATAATTGCAATTCATCACATATGAAAATAGCGTATTTTTTATTTTAAGGAACTATCATTTTTTTATTACAGCCTTCATTGTAAACCTCTTTATTTACAATACATTTACACTATCTTAACATTACTTACATTATTTATATGATATATTTATATAGAAGCTACTTAAGAAATTTCATATACATTTTATCTTTATGATCTCTAATCTAATCAATAAAAAGATCATGTTATATTTTTATAACAGGGGTGAATTACGATGACTGAAACTTTAAAAACACTTATAATGCTTGATGCTACTTACGTTGTTATTGCAATTATGACAGTACTAGTATTTGTATACTTGGAATTAAAATCTCAGTAATATATGCTGACGTAATCGACAGATTCAGCATTTAAATATAGTTAGAAGAAAGAGAGGAGAAAATTATTTCTCCTTTCTTTTGTATTTCTACAATTTCTTATTTTAATAAATCCAATGTATGTAAAAGTAATCCCTTGTCTCCTACTTCTCCATGACCAGGTACTACCGAATTTATATTTCCATATCGCTTCAGCACATTCTCAATCGATGTAGACCATTCATTTACATACGCATCCGCAACATTTCCTAAATCTTTAGCTTCCGCAGATTTTACTAAACAGCCTCCAGCTAAAATTTGATATTGTGGCAACCAAACAACAATATTATCTTCTGTATGTCCTTTCCCTGGATAGAACGTTTCTACTTTTGTATTGCCAAACTTTAAACTCGTAATTGTTTGTAAATCTCCAAGCGGCTCTTCATATCCACTGTTCTTTGCTAGTTCTGCGGTTAATGCTGTACTATGCGCTTTAATGCCTCTTTCTTTCAACGCTGTTATTCCGCCAATTCGATCAGCGTGCGCATGTGTAATAATGACATCCGTTACGCGCTTCTGAAATTTCTTTTCTACCATTTCTATTAGTTCCTTCGTTAATTTGTTATCCCAAGAAGAATCAACAAGTACTAGCCCTTTAGAAGTATTAAGAACTAGACCGTTCGAAGGAACTGCTTCTCCATTAAAATAACCTAACTCCGTATGAACCCATACATTCTTGTTTAACTGAGATATTGAAATGGTTCCCGTCTCATTTTTGATTACTATTTGCTCTAGCTTTTGTTCTGCTTTCACAGAAGAAATTGTACTAACAAATTGAGTTATTCCTAGTAAACTAACACATACCCCTAATTTTAATAATGTATTCTTTTTCATTTTCTCCATCCTTCCTTTCAAACTAAATAGTTATTACCTATATTAGACAATTCATCTCAAATCTTTGTTCCATCGTTTTTTTACATTTTTTTACACAAATGATAAAAAAGCGTACAAAATGTTGTACGCTTTAAAACTTAATCTTCCATTCCATAATTCTCAAACTCTTCCTCATTCCCATAAAATACATTCAAATCAATATACTTTTCTTTTCCATTATAACCGCTTAATCTCCCGCGGTTCGTGTATTGCCAAAACGTCCATTTTCTCTCATCAGATAAACTCGGTTTTGTAAGAACACTACGAATCCATATATCACATTTTGGATTCGCATCCTTTATATATAAATCATACGCCTCTTGCGTTGCATACAATATTACTTTCTTATCGTAATGTTTTTCTAGCATTTCAATCATGACCGCCAACTCTTTCGTAACATCTTCACGCTTAGGCGGATTATCTTTTTTGTTAGCGTAAAACTCAACATCAATCACGGGTGGCAATGCTTGTTTATATTTTGGAACAGTTCGTATAAATTGCTCTGCTTGTGTTTCACCCTTACTATTGAAACTAAAAAAATGATACGCTCCGATGCGCATATCTGTCTTATTCGCATTCCTCCAATTTTTCGAAAAGTACTCATCCACAAACGAACTTCCTTCAGTCGCCTTTATAAACGCAAACTTCATATTTTGCTTTTCCAACTCTCTCCAATCTATATCCCCTTGATACGATGCGACATCTACACCTTTTATTTCATACTTATCAGCACTTATTTGATTCGGAATGAATATGCCTTGAAAAACTAAGTAAACGACAACACTTATTACACTTATTAAAGTAAAGATTCCTCCTATAAAAAGCTTCTTTTTCATTCATATCACCCATCTTTACAAATTAAAATTCTACTTACCATTCACGCTTTTTATTAATTTTCATTTTTTCTTTAAACGCCTTCTCTAAATCAATATTTAATTTATTTGCTAAATCACATACATTCCAAATTACATCAAACATTTCTAAACCGATTTCTCTTTTCGCATCTTGTATTGTATCACGCTTTAATATGACTTCCGCTAATTCACCTAATTCCGCCATCGTATATATCGTACGCTCTTCAATTGTTGTATCTTGAAATCCTTTTTCTTTACTGAAATTTGATACATACCTCTGAAACTCCACAATATTCATACTTAATCTCCCCTCATTACCAATACTCCATTTTTCTATTACACTTAAAACCTAAATTATATTTTGTTAAATTATAACATTCGGACTATAATTTATTTATAGTCCATTAACGGAGGTGTTTGCAATGACTCTCTTCGCTTCACCAACATTATTTATAGTAGCAATCATTTCATTTGCACTAGCTTATTTCATCGGAGTAAAGCAGTACACTTGGCTCTTATCAGGATTCAACGAACGCCGCGTGCCTGATAAAGTGAAACTATCAAAAATAGTAGGTCTTTATAATTTAATTGCTGGTGTCATTGCGACAATCGGTAGTGTCTTCACTACGCCTAATGTCACAATCGTTATTCCTATCACTCTAATTGGACACTTTATAATCGCCGCTTATGTAAATACACGCATGATGCAGTGAAAAAGATCACCCAAATGGATGATCTTTTTTATAATTTATCAACATATTGCTTCGCTTCTAGTAAGGAAAAACCAAAAGCTTCTCTTACTCTCTTAACTGCTGTAATTTTTTTGCCTTCTTCTACAAGCTGGCGTAGTTCTTTATTAATTTCAGGTTCTCTTTCTATAATTCCCATTTCTTTCGTAATTAATTGTAATCTATCTTCAATTCTCTTTAAACGCGCATCATTTTTCTTTTCAATTGTAGCTAATTTTTCAGCGATATAAATGAAACCAAAGGCTAATATTAGTATAACCATCCAGAATTCCATGAATGTTCCCCCTTACTAACTTTCATTTATTTTATTTCACTAACTTATGTAAATTTTACCACAGGACACATTTACTGTATAATACCACTATATCAAACTGTTAATAAAACCTATTATTTTAGGGGGACGCTTTATGAAAAGATTTTTAAATACGTTACTTCAATTTGTAGTTCTGTCAATCGTGCTACATTTATTATTTGATATAGTTGGTTGGCTTGTTTTCAATGCACCAATTAAAAACAAACAAATCATTATTTCTTTAATAACAATCTCATGGGTTATGTACATGTACCGAGACAAATTTTTTCAAAAGTTCACTTCAAACTAACTAAAAAAGAAAACACTTCATTGGTGAGGTTGTAAAAACGTTATCCTTATAATGAAAATAAAGAAGCTGTTCCTTCCAGCTTCTTTATCTATATAACATTTTTCGCAACAATTTTTATATGTTCTGGTGCGATAATCTCCGTTATACTTTCTTGGAAATCTTCCCGCAACATTTCTTCCAAATGTTCTAACTGCACTTCAACATGTGTGCATTCTAAATTATGTATATTTAACAGTGCATAATGATCTTTTTTCTTAATTACTAAATATTGATTTTCCTCTGTCACAAGTACAGAACCTAATCGGACTCCTAATAAGCGTTGATCATCAAACTTCATAATTACTTCTCCTTCCCTCATATAAACAAAACTACAATGAAAATAATTACATTTATGGAAAAACACGCTTATTTAGACTATATCATAATTTACTAAAATAGAAATATCTTTTTCTGTTTCAATAAAAATCCCTATTTTTTCATATATTTCGATACAAAAAACTTTCTCAACATTAAATTTGAATTTTCAGTTTTTAATTCCGTAAAAATCTATTATAATAAAGTTAATAAATGTTTGACCTCTCCTAATTCATGTACATATGGATGATCAGTAGTTATCGCTACTGATCTATTTTTTTGATTTCAGAAAGTACATACGCTGCATCCTTTCCTACACCACAAATAAGTGCGGAACCCCTTTGAGATTGCCATGGTAAACCGATATAATACAATCCTTTTACTGGACTGATTCCCTTTATATGATTAGGAAATCCTTTCTCATTCACTGCCTGTTCAATTTCAATCCAATTATAATTTTGAACAAAACCAGTTGACCATATAACGCTTTCTGCACTATAAATATCACCATTCTGAAACATAATGTTATTTCCTGATGCACTTACTACTTTTTCTTGCAGTTTGATTGCTCCATTACGAATAAGTTTCTTACCTTCAAAACCGAAAATAGGGTCCTTTCTCTTCTGAAACCATCTTCCCCTCTTTGTATTTATTTCAGCGTACAATAAACCCACTTTTTCTAGCAGATTAAAAATACTTTTTCCAAAAAGTTGTAACGGTAAAAACGTTAAAGGATGACTAATAGACACCGTAACTTCATGAGTCTTTGCCAGTTCTACTGCAATTTGCATTCCTGAATTCCCACCACCTACTACTAGTACTTTTCCCTTAGGAATTTGTGATGGTGATTTATATTGTGATGAATGCATTTGAAAAATATGTGATGATAGATTTGCTGAAACTGAGGGAATAAACGGTTGCTGAAAAGCACCTGATGCGATAATAACTTTTTTCGTTTGTAAAATTTCTGTAGGAGTATGTAATTCAAATATTTCTTTTTCTTTCTTTATTTTTAGAACTTCCGTTTGTAATTGTACCGGTAATTGAAAATGTTTTGCATATTCTTCTAAATAAGTTGCAATTTCATCTTTATATGGAAATTCATTTTTTTCACCTATTAACGTCATACCCGGCAAGCTACTGTAAGACCTTGAGGTAAAAAGCTGCAAAGAATCATATCGATTTCTCCATGAATCACCAACTCGTTTTCCTGCCTCAAGTAATAAAAAATTATACCCTTCTTGCTTCAAGTAATATCCCATTGTTAATCCAGCTTGACCCGCCCCAATAATAATTAGATCTTTCATTCTAATCCCTCCTCTTCTTAAACGTATGAATACTTGTTCATATATTCATACGTTTCCATAATCATAACATTTTCTTTTTATATGATTCAATATCTACTCAAAATAAAAAAGAGCAGTTTACCATAAAGTAAACTCCCCTTCATTCTATCTTCCCAGTCTTTAGCGCCTGTGCCCAGTCATATCTTTCTTGTTGAACAGCCAATCCAGCAGCTTCTTCCCAATTATAAGGAACTGAAATTTGTTCAATTGTCCATTCTCCCAAAACCTTTTCTATCACTACATATTTTGCATGCGGAGTTCCTGATTCCATTTTATGCATAACAGGTAACTCATCTTTGTATGCTGGAAGTCCTACACTTCCTGGATTTATAATGATCTTTCCGTTCGCTAAATAAACAACTCTAGGAATATGTGTATGACCACATACTATTATTTTTTGTTCTATATTTTGGAGTTGATCCATTATATTTTTTTCATTCTTTAATATTGCACCATTCTCATTCATCTCTTCTAACAAATACACTTCATCTGAAGTTGGCGTACCGTGACAACATAACATATCGTCTACAATAAATTGTGAAGGATGTTGTTTTAACCAACCTATATGATAATTTGTTAATTGATTTTGAACAAAAGTTAGTGTAGCAGATTGCTCTTGTATAGGTTCCCAAAGCATGCGATCACAATTGCCTTTAATATGTATCATCTCGCTACTCATTAATATTTCAATTGTCTCTAAAGGCTCTAACGGCCCATACACACTATCTCCTAAATTTATTATCATTTCGACCTTGCGACGTGTAATATCTTTTAATACCGATTTTAAAGCGTGACTATTTCCGTGGATATCTGAAATTATAGCTATTTTCATCTTAATCCCTACTTTAATATATTATTTATAAACATCTGCAGCCAATTCCCTCAAAACTTCTACATTCACTACTTCAAAACAACCATTGTTTTTCTTGATTATATTTTTATCACAAAAGAGATTCAAAGTACGTAATAAATGCCGATAACTCGTTCCTAACAACTCCGCTATTTCCGTTAAATTCCCACTAAACACAATTCTATTTTCATGCTGAACTGCTCGTTCCCCTGCTGCTAACATGTAACTCGCAAGTCTATTTTCAAGCGGATACAATAAATTAATTGTACTGTTTTTGGAAAGTCGGTTTAACTTATGTGCTAATGATCCGCAAATACATCTTAAAAATTTCGCATCATGAAATAGCTTATTTCTCACTTTTCCTAATGGTAAACCAACACAATATGAATCTGCCATTACTTGTACATTTGATGTAATCCTTTGGGAATGAATTAACTCCACATCTCCAAGTAACTGCAAACTATCATAAAAACACAGTAATACGGATTTCCCGTTACTTAATGTGTTAAACGCTTTCGCTTTTCCTTCAACAAAGAAATATAAATAATCTATCTCTTCATTTTCTCTACAAATAAACTCATTCTTTTTAAAAAATATAAGTTCCATATATGGCTTCATATCATGACTAAAAAATGAATCAATATTATTTTTCTTCATATACTCTGCTAATTTAATAGAATTACATACTTTCTTCATAGTTCCCCACCTTTACAACTCATCCCCATTGTAATCAAAATTTTCTTCTTCCACTATGACATATGTCATAACAATACACAATTTCAGCATGATACAGTCATTACAAATATGAAATACAAAGGGGATATTACATTGTATAACTTTCTTTCTGTCTTTATTGGTGTGCTCATCGCCGTTATGCTTCCACTGAATGGGATTTTATCTGAGTTAATTGGCAAGTACACAGCAAGCGTGGTCATTCACCTTGTCGGTTTAATTGCAGTTATCTTCATTTTAATCATAAACAAAAATAAAATTCGTTTCGATAAAAGTATTCCACTTTTTTTATATAGCGCTGGAGCGATTGGAGTATTCACTGTTCTTTTTAACAATATAAGTTTCTCCGTCCTTGGTGCTTCTATTACGATCGCATTAAGTTTACTCGGTCAATCTATTGCTTCCATCATTATCGATCATTTCGGCTTATTAGGAATGAAAGTTGCAAAGTTTGAAAAGAAAAAACTAATTGGATTATGTTTCATCTCTTCTGGAATTATAATCATGACAATTTATTAATGGGGGCAAGAAAATGTTATATATTACGATCGCTATTTTAGCTGGTGTTTCTATCGTCGTTGCTAGAATTATTAACGCGAATTTAGCAAAGGAAATTGGAAACTGGGAAGGCACATTTTTCAATTATATTACTGGATTATTTTTCTCTATGTTATTTTTAATTTTCAGTTCAGATTCATTGTATATCCCTATTCATACGTTGCAATCTATTCCTATCGCCGTGTACTTAGGCGGATTAGTAGGCGTTATCGTTATTTCATTATCCAACTATATTACTCCTAAAATATCAGCCTTTTATTTAACATTACTCATCTTTATCGGACAATTATTTGCGGGGACTATTATTGATTTCTTCCTGACAAATGAACTCTCAATTGGTAAAGTTATCGGTGGCATTTTCGTATTAATTGGGCTCACTTACAATTTACTCATAGATCGCCCGATAAAAACTGTGAAGCATAACCAAGTTCAACTATAATACTTTACGCTTACCTATCATATATTAATAGAAAAGCTCTTCACACGAAGTAATAGAGAGGAGAAAATCCTATTAAAAAAAGTATTTTATTGCTAGGTAGCGTATTAATTATTTGTGGAATTGTATGGTTTGTAAACTCGGGAAAATCTATTCAAGATCTCTATACCGCAAACAAACCGAAAAAGAAAGCTACTATTATTTCAAGCTCGCGAGATCCAAATGAGCCCCCTGTTTTTTTAGGAAAGCAGGAAATAAAAGATATACATGTAGAATCAATTAAAACAAAAAAGGATATCTTTCTCACAAAAACAGATGAATTAAAAACATTTATTAACAGTATGAATACCGCAAAAAAAGGCAAATTAACATTGGATGAAGAAGGATCAGATTTAATAGATTGTGATATGTGGATTACTTTCGAGGATGGAACTTATAAAAAATATTTCATATGGATAGTTGATCATCACAGCAGCGAAGTGATGATTGCTCAGCAAGATACTCCTGATGATGTAAACCTTACGTACTATCAGTTAAACGAAGATAGTTCAAAAAAAGTTTATAATTTATTTAAAAAAATTATTTAAATGAAAAAGTCATGAGCACACGAACTCATGACTTTTTGCACTATATATACTCCGGGAACACTCTACAACCCTTTTCCTGCTCTATATCATGACCAAAGAAAACAATTGGTTTCTCTTTCGCCACAACTTCTTTTAAACGTTTAATTGAAGATAAAGCTAATTCTGGATTAAATCCTGCGAACGGCACTTCATCTTCAAAATTCTCTTTCGTGTACGATGCATCAATCGTTAATAAAACTGAACCGGATTGCTCCGTCTCAATGAATAGCGACTGATGGCCTGGAGAATGACCTGGCGTATACAATACTTGAACACCTGGTACCACTTCATAATCCCCTTCAATAATTTTGTAGTTCAAATGCGGTAATATACATTCTTTCATATATTCTTCTCTATGAAGTGCTGCCTCATATTCGGTTCGCTGCACAATAATCGGTGTATTTGTAAAAGCACCGTTTCCTCCTGCATGATCAAAATGTAAGTGAGAGCTAATAATATATAAAAGGTCGTCTGGCTCATACCCTACACGCTTTAATATAGTCACGATTCTATCTTCTTCAGTCATTTTCGGTAAAATCTGTCCTTCAACAAATGTACCGTTAAAAAGCCCTTCATTATTAACTGCACTTTCTGGCATACCTGTGTCTACTAAAATAGGACCTTCTTCCGTCTCCAAAAGATAACACCACACCGGCAAGTTTAATAGTTTCCCCGGTGTTAACGCACTGTTAACAGACGAATGATCCAACATGCAACGACCTGCTGGGATGAAATAAAGTTTCTTTACTGTCATTATGTATCCACCTTTACATTTAGTTTTGGATAAAGTAATACAGTAAAAAATTCTTCTTTTTAGAAATAAACTCCTTCTAGACTATCAGTACAGCTTGCATAAAAAAAGGGTATTTTTTTACATAGCAATATTTCACCATCTATAATATAGAAGTAAAGGATTCTTACTTTAAATGAAACATTAACACCGATTAACGCTGAAAACTTAAAGAAAGCACATACACTACTTGAAAGCGGGCACACCATTGGGAAAATCGTATTAGAGAAATTTTAATCATGATAGTGATAGGTAGTATGTGAAATTATATTAACGATTTTTCGAATATATCTATCACAAATCAAATTATATCAACGATTCGACAAGTTATATCGATTTATCGACAAATAACAACAATAAGAAAAGGCTGTTCCAGATGAACAGCCTCTTCTTTATTTACTTGAAATCTCTTTATTATTTTGAACGTCTAACGGAGCTCGCTTTCCTATTCCGAAAGCATAGAAACTAATTGTAACGATAGCTAAGAAAATAATACCTACAACTAATGAAATGCGTGTATCATCGTTAAACCACATTCCGATTAATACCATAATTAAAAAGGCAATTGTTAAATAGTTTGTTACAGGAGCAAATGGCATTTTGAACGGATGATCTTTCATCTCTGCTCCCTTTTCTTTCCTAAAACGAATTTGACTAATTAAAATGACGAACCATGGTACCATACCAGGAAGTACACTCGCACTATATACATATACGAATAAGTTTTTCGGTGCGATGTAACTTAAAACAACACCAACCGCCAGACCGATAATTACGCCAACTGTACCAAATAAAGGCACACCATTTCCAGAAAGTTTCGTGAAATATTTCGGTGCTTGTCCATTTACACCTAACGTATACAGCATACGTCCAGCACTATAAATACCACTATTACAACCAGACATTGCTGCTGTAATAACAACGAAGTTAATAAGGCCAGCTGCTGCCGTAATACCAACCTTCGCAAAAGTTGCTACGAACGGGCTACCAATTGTACTTAATTGATCCCACGGATACACAGTTACAATAACGAAAATAGCACCGATGTAGAAAATTAAAATACGCCAAATTGTACTTTGAATCGCTCTTGTAAGTGTCTTCTTTGGATCCTTCGCTTCACCAGCAGTAATACCAATTAATTCCACACCTTGATACGCTCCAACTACAAGTGATAATGCAAAGAAGAATCCTGAAAAACCACCTGTAAAGAAACCGCCATTTGACCAAAGATTAGATATGCCAATCGCTTCTCCGCCGTTACCAATTCCGAAGAAAATAAGGCCAAATCCTGCAATAATCATTAATAGAATCGTAACGATTTTAATCATCGCAAACCAAAATTCAAATTCACCAAATGACTTCACAGAAATTAAGTTAGCTGCACCAAGAATAACCATTGCAATTATACCTGGTATCCAAGCTGGTAAATCCGGGAACCAATATTGCATATACGCTCCAACCGCGATAATTTCTGACATCCCAACGATAACCCACTGGAACCAGTTACTCCACGCTGTCATATAACCAGCTAGTGGATGAATATACTTATGACCGAATGTCGCAAATGAGCCTGTACTTGGCTCCATATACAACATTTCTCCCATGGCACGCATGATGAAGAAGATGAAAATACCTGCAATTGCATAAGCAAGCATTACTGACGGACCTGTCCATTTAATTGTGCTGGCTGATCCCATAAACAAACCAACACCAATCGTTCCGCCTAAAGCAATCATTTGAATATGACGTGCTTCTAAACCTCTTTTCAATTCTTTGTTTGCCACTTCACTTCCCCCTCTTAGATGATTCATAGCCGCATTTTAACACAAGATGCTTTCCCCTAATTCCTTTCGGCCCTGAAAATGATGAAGCAAACGTCATTTTACACTAGCTTTAAAGCTATCCTAAAATCGTTTTGTGCTCCTAATAAAATTCTCAGAACCTTTCATCTTCCAATATTCTATAAATCTTAAAATTACTTACCTTATATTAATTCATTAATCTGAAAAATTCAATTATTTTTTCAATAAATTATTATACATAAGTCTGATTAATTTTTAACTAAATTAACAATAAAATACATCTATTCAATATGATTCCGACATGTATATTATTACAATATAAATAAACGAGGAGATGCTATCTTCCTCGGTTTCATATCTCAAATACTTCAACCTTTATAGTTGATAACGTAATTTCCCACACATTCGATTCATATACCAATAAGGAATTTAATATATTAATAAACTACTAACTTCTTTACTCCAGCCAAATTTTGAGGCAGAAACCTTTCTGCCTCAAAACAACGGGATAAAATATAAAAGAGTCTCATTAAAAAATGAGACTCTTTTACGATTTCATATTTAAATCGATTTCGAAGTTTGCTTACCAAAGATAAATACCCTAGTAAACACTGCCATTATAACTACTATAACCAGAAAATAAAGTGGCATCACCAGTAACGAGCCCGTATGCAATTGACTCATTCCCCAAATTGTCATCGCTACAATTACATAGTATCCTAAGCTAAACAACGCTCCAGCTGTACCAATGACATCTTGAAAATCTACTAACGCTAAACTTAAACAATTAGGTAACGCTACTCCAATTCCTAATAGCAATATAAACATCGCTATTAAAAATACAACCATATATATTACATTCGGATTTGATCCCACAAACGTAATAACAGATAAAAGGATAGCTCCTCCTGTCATTACAAGACAACCGATATATATAATTTTCTCTGGTTTATAAGTAGCAAGTAAACGTTTTGAAATTTTCGCTCCAACAATAGAAGCAGACGCTACAACAATTCCTAGAAAGCCATACATACTAGGCGATAACTGAAAGTATTCAATAAAGATAAACGGCGCTTCTGCATAATAGCTAAATAAAACACCATTTGCTCCTCCAATTAACAGCCCATATGTTACCACTTTTGGATTTGTAATTAACCTCTTCAAGACTGAAAATACATTTATTTTATTCGTTACTGAGCCCGTTTTTGTTTCAGGAAGAGAAACAAACGTATACAGAAAAATACCGATACTCATAACTACTAAACTTAAAAATACTATTTTAAATCCAAACATTTGATCAAGAAAGCCACCAATTAACGGTCCTATCGCTGGTGTAAAAGCAATGACTGCTGAAATTTGAGCAAACATAACATGCCTCTTATGCCCTTCTACACTTTCACGAAGAATCGTTTGCGTCACAACTGATCCTGCACTTGCTCCAAACGCTTGAATAAAACGACTTACCAATAAAACTTCAATGGAATTTGCAATAAAGCACAAGAAACTCCCAGCGCCATATACGACAATTCCAAATAACATTGCCCGGCGACGGCCAATTATATCTGATAGCCATCCAATAAAAAATACACCTAAAGCAAATCCAGCAAAATACACACTAAGCGTTAACTGCACCTCATTATTACTTACATGTAACGCCTTTGAAATGTCCGGTAAAGACGGTGTGTAAATCGTTTCACTAATTTGCGGAAATGCGACAAGAACAATCATTAACAAAAGTGATGGTACTGAGACTTTTTTCATTTTTCATACCCTCCTATAACTTTGAAAATCTCAGAAATAAAAAGACTTTCCTTAGCTACGGAACAGGAGGGGCCATTATAGAAATCCGGTCATAAAACAACAAAGAAAACACCTCAATTACGTATGTTAATACTTATAGGAGGGTAATATTAACATCGATTTTTAAATATACTTTTTCAATTATATTACATATTGCGTTTCTTTTACTAGTGCTCAACCTTGAAGGATTGTTAAAAAGATAACTTGATGCATTCACCTTTTTATGGAATAATTAGAAATAGTTTGAATTCATAAACTTAATTATTAAACGATAGACTAGCATATTTTAATGTCACAAGCTTACAAACAGGAGGACTTTCGTAATGATTGAAATTTTAAGGACAGTATTAAACTTTCTAATTTCTCTATTCTCAGGAGAATTACCAATTGTATATTATGTATGGATTATTAGCCTATTCCTAATTCAAATAACCCAATCTACTCTAAACTATAAACTCTTTAACAAGAAAGACAATTTCAGCACTTATATATTGGAAGGATTACTTGCTTTTATTATTTTATTGTTTGGAGGAATATTAGTATCTAAGTTACTTGCTTACATAATAGACGATCCTACTATTAGTATGACGAATTTAACACATTATTTTATTTCTCTTATCATATTAACTATATTTGTTGTAATAACCTGTGTTAAAGACTTTATAGAAACATCTATAAAGAATAAAAATATCTCTCTTTTTAGCTTTTTAGTAATTTCCTTCATAACAAGTCTACTTTCATTCAAGTTTTTATCACCTTTAATTGAAGGTTCTTTTTCTCTTTCTAAATCTTTTATAACTACTTTAATCACTCTAGTAACCGTATCCATTCCTCTATTAATTTCTTTAGAGGAAAAATATGCAGGTGAAAAGGAAACAGAAAATTTATAGCTTCCCATTTACATAAAAGAAAGAGGGAGCCCCCCCTTTCTTTTATATCGTTCTATTTCACAAGACTAAATCATTCCTTTTAATATTAATCCTAAAACTGACATTATTATCGTGCTAATAATAATTCGCAAAATCCAAGTAGTGTTTGTACTTATTTTTTCTAATTGCTTATTGATTGTTGCTATATCTTTCTCATTAATAGTGGTACGCGTTTCTAAATTTCGAATGTCTCTCATCATTTCTTTTTGCTCCGCCTTGAGACTGTCAATTTTAGCGTAAACATCTTCCATATATTCACACCCTCTGTTCATCTTAATAGAAAAATCTATATATATTATGAGACAACCCTCTTACCTGTGAATACATTGCGTACATTCGCGTACCAAATTATTTGTACAATCTAATTGAATTACTCACATGTTTCTATTCTTCTATTTATAAATTAGCGTTAAGATACATTAAAATTTTAAAAGGAACCCCTTGTTTATTTAACAACAAATAAGGTGCAATCCAACATTTGGAATCTCCTACAATAATTTCTATTGTTTTCATATTTACAACTCCATATAATCAGTATGATTTTCTGAAGAAGCCAATTTTTGAACTGCTTAAAGTATACTAATATGAATACGAAATAGCTGTATTGATAAACTCTCTAGAACAATAAATATACTGGCTGAAACGGATCTATATCCGATATTTTTTCCAGTAACATGAATGGTTATTTCTGATAAATGCGTTTGTACATCATTGTTTTCAAAAATTTCATCCTCAACCTTTACAATATCTGCTTCACAATCTACTTCTTTAAAAGTTTTCAATAATTTTGTTTCCAATAAACTACAATCAAAGCTCTCATCTTTTATTACGGCAAATTTAACCTTCATATCGATTTCCCCATTTTTAACAAACTAAAATCACTAAATCAATATAAATATATATTATTCTATTAAATAATTCAAAATATACGCTTCTTATATGCATTATTAAAAATCAGTTCTAAAGAATTAAATAGTAGGCGTTCCACTAATCTTTCATATAATTCGTCTCTTAATTATTTTGCTCATTGCGCTTTTTTATTTTCCTCACTATTTCAACTAAACTTTCTGTAATAATACATATTTCAAATACATTATTTCCTTTCACTCATACTTTTATCATTGAGTTTTTATTCACAAATTCGTAACACATACATATGAGTTATCATGCTAAAATTAGTTTATTCACAAGAAGAAGTTCTTCTTAATAAATCAACCATTTTTAATACCCTGTTTAAAGCCTTGCCCCCCTGCAAGGTTTTTTCCTATTTAAATAGAGTAGTAGTTTTCGTTATGCTTCTCTCCCCCTTGTTCCTTACCCTACAAATAATACTTCATATTTATTTTAATTTTTCAGCATCCGTACTCGCTCTGTTCGAGAGCTCTTTACCAAATATTCAATCTAATGATAAGATTGACCAAATTAATATTTTCGTCCATAACTGTATCAAAAAGTACACTAAAGAAAAAATAGCACTCTCACAATTAAGTAAACGCGAGCTTTTTCTTCTATCTACTTACTATTTAAGGTTAATAGTGACATAACCAGATTTTAAAATTCGACTTAAATTCATTGATGAATGGAGAGGTTTATATGAAATTGAAAGACAAAGTAGCAATCATAACTGGTGGAGCAAGTGGAATTGGCGAATCTACTGTTCGTCTTTTTATCGAAGAAGGTGCAAAAGTAGTTATTGCTGACTTTTCTGAACGTGGAAAAGAACTATCAGATGAATTGAATGCACATGGATATAATACTTTATTTATTAAAACTGATGTAACAAAAGAGGCAGATATTAAACAGCTAATTCATGAGACAGTAAGTACATACGGTAAATTAGATATTATGTATGCCAATGCCGGCGTTGCTGATGATGCACCAGCAAACGAATTATCCTATGAAAAGTGGAAAAGGACTATTGATATTAATTTGTCTGGGGTATTCCTTTCTAATAAATATTCGATTGAACAATTCCTTAAACAAGGTACAGGTGGTGTCATCGTTAACGCTGGTTCGATTCATAGTTTTGTTTCATTACCTACCCCAACAGCATACTCCTCTGCAAAAGGTGGTGTGAAACTATTAACTCAAAATTTATGTACTGCCTACGCTAAATATGGAATACGTATTAATGCGGTGTGCCCCGGTTATATTGACACCCCTTTACTTGGTAGTGTTAATCCTGAACAGAAAGAATATTTAGCTTCACTTCATCCACAAGGCAGACTTGGAACACCAGAAGAAGTCGCTAAAGCTGTCTTATTTTTAGCAAGTGATGATGCTAGTTTTGTTAACGGTACAACACTTCTTGTTGATGGAGGCTATACTGCACGTTAATTTAAAAATTTTGAAGCACCCTAAGAAATATATAGTCTTCAACAAGAAAAAGCGCCATCACAAGTGACGGCGCTTTTTCTATGTAAGAGCAACTAGAAGGTATCCTTCTAGCCTACTCCCATTTATAAGTCCAAAACTGTTCAAGTTGCAGCCATTTTAATGTTGCTGCATCTTTGTTTTTTATTTTTGCATGCGTGTCTTCAAGCATTGCTTCTGTTTGTGAACGGTGCGCACCTAATGCAGTTAATTTATGATCAAATACTTCACTAATGTTATTTACAACATCCGGTTCTCCTAATACTGCTTCACGATTTTTCGTAATCGCAACAGCATGGATAACTGGGCGCTCTTCTTTTGGCATACGTGATACAGCGCGAACGACAGCGCGGCCAAATGCATTATGATCTGGATGTACACCGTGCTCTGGATAAAATGTAATAATTCGAGATGGATTTACTTCTTGAATAATTGCTTCAATTTTGTCAGCAACGAAATCAACATCTTCAAATTCTAACGTTTTATCATGGAAGCCAAGCATTCTTAAATCTTTAATACCCATCGCTTCACAAGCATCTTTCAATTCTTTCTTACGGATATGTGGAATCGTTTCACGGTTAGCGAATACGTTCTTACCCATGTTACGTCCCATTTGTCCTAGAGTACCACATGCATACGTTACAGGTACTCCTTGATCTGTTAATAAGCGAATTGTTCCTCCCGCAGCATATGCTTCATCATCTGGATGCGGAAATACAACAAGTACATGTCTCTCCATAAGTTTCCCTCCTTCTTACTTAAATGGTGTTAAGCTTAACTCAAGTGCAACTGCTAGACGACCTAAATTATCATGTCCAGCTAATAATAAACGCTCTTGATCGTCTACTTCCCAGTGCGTAATACCTTCAGCATATACCCAACCGTGATCCATTTTCAAACCAACTCGGTATGGATTTGTTCCAGTTATCTTCCCGCGTTCAAAACGGATAATCGCATTTCGAATGAAAGCACCAACTGTCATCATCTTTTCATTTATGTGTGATGCATACGCTCCGTTTGTCGTTTCTAAATGAATATATACATCTTTATTTACAAAACGTTCAATTTCATTTTGAATAAGAGAACTATCTTTTACTATTTCCATCGGAATTCACCTCTTTAAACCATTTTACGCAAAAATAATGTAAATTGCTATCTCTATATTAGAGGACAACGCTCACTTTTCCTAATAATTTGCACTGTGTTTTTTATATTTTTTATATGATATGTAAAAAATACATTTTTTCCTTCACTTTGTTAAATAGTTTTCTTTCTTTTTTGAATTTGCTACAATATATTTTATCCCGTATTATTGCAGCGAGATACATTTCGACAATTGAATACATAATTTAAAGAAGGTGACATGATTGGAACAGTCAGCACATGAAGTAGCAAATTGGCAATATTATTTTGCAATTGCCGTATTTTTAATCACGTACGGATTTATTATTTCTGAGAAATTGAATCGTGCTGTAATCGCACTATTCGGTGCTGCTATTATGATTATTTTTGGAGTTGTAGATTTACATACTGCTTTCACATCACATATTCAATGGGAAACGATTACCCTTTTAATTGGGATGATGATTCTCGTACATATTACGAGTCAATCAGGCGTCTTTGAATTTGTGGCCATTAAAGCGGCAAAAGCAGCTGGTGGAAAACCGATTCGCATTTTATTATTACTATCCCTATTAACTGCTGTCGGATCAGCATTTTTGGACAATGTAACGACTGTTTTATTAATCGTTCCTGTTACATTATCCATTACACGTATTTTAAAAGTAAATCCTGTGCCTTATTTGATTTCAGAAGTGCTGTTTTCAAATATAGGCGGAACAGCAACATTAATCGGTGATCCACCTAATATTATGATTGGATCAGCAAACAAGCATTTAGACTTTAACGCCTTTTTACTTAACTTAGCTCCAATCGTAATTATTATTTCTATCGTGACACTTGGCATTATTTACTTCATGTATCGTAACAAACTAAAAACAACACCTGAACAAATCGAAAAACTAATGGCATTAAACGAAAAAGATTACATTAAAGATCAAAGCCTCCTTTTAAAATCTATTTCGATTTTAGGACTAACTATTTTAGGCTTCGTACTTCATTCGATTATTCATGTAGACGCTGCTGTTATCGCGATGACAGGCGCTACACTTCTTATGTTAATCGGCGTGAAAGAACATGATATTGAAGATGTATTTGCCCATGTTGAATGGGTAACCATTTTCTTCTTCGCCGGATTATTTGTTCTCGTTGGCGGGTTAATTGATATCGGACTTATCTCTTCACTTGCAAGAGAAGTAATCGACGTAACAAACGGTGACATCGGATTCGCAGCTATACTTATTTTATGGGTATCTGGCATCGCATCTGCGACAATCGACAACATCCCATTTGTCGCAACGATGATTCCTCTTATTCAAGACTTAGCTACAGGACTCGGACTATCTGTCGATTCTCCGCAAATCGAAGTACTATGGTGGGCGTTATCTCTTGGAGCTTGCTTAGGAGGAAATGGAACACTAATCGGTGCATCTGCAAACGTAGTCGTTGCTGGTATTGCAAAACGTGAAGGACATGGCTTCTCTTATATGGACTTCTTAAAAATTGGTTTACCATTAACTATTGTTGCACTCTTGTTATCACATGCTTATATATATTTACGTTATTTAATGTAAAAGTTGTATTGCATGAAATTATGTCGTCAAATACAAAAGGTTTGCAGCATGCGTGCTGCAAACCTTTTGTCATCACCAAAATATACCGATAATTGCTAAACCACCTAAAATCATACCACCAATTTGTCCGACAATTGTTGGTGATAATTGAACACCTTTTCTCACTTCAACAATTGGTCTTTCGTGCCTTAGTTGCTGCACTTCACTTTGAAGTTGGTGCACACTTCCGTGCAACTCTTTAATAAGTTCTTTTAATTCGGCGACCTCTTCATTTACTGGTTTTGCCTTTTCTAAATTCATTTTACATGACTCCTTATAAATTCAATCAACACACTGTAAATTTTCGCCAATTACCATTATATCTCCTGCATACTACATATATAATTTCGAATGTACTTTCTAACCTTGCAGCTCTATCCATTCATCTCGCAATATCCCCATAATCATACGGTCAAAACACTTCCCATCTCTTTGAACCGCTTCTCTCATACAGCCTTCCATTTGAAAACCCATCTTTTTATACAATGCAATGGCAGGTTTATTATACGAAATAACATCGAGACCGATGCGGTGTAAATTCAATTCATAGAAAGCATACTTTAGAATAAGATGTATTGCTTCTTTCCCATATCCTTTTCCTCTATCATTCGTATCTCCTATACCAATGGCTAATAAACCTTTTCTGTTATTCCACTCTATACCATGAATCGCCACAAAACCAATTAAGCGATTTTCTTGAACTGTCCTTACCATGAAAGAAACACTATTCGATCTCCGTCCTTTTAATAACTCATCACTTGCTATTTCATTTAAAGATTGCGGGAATGCTACATCTGTATCAACATGTCTTAAATACTCACTATCTTCTTGCCACATAGCCATTACTTCAGCATCTGTTTCTCTCATAGCTGATAATTTAATCGTTTTATTTCGAAAAAGATTCATTGTCATTTCAAACTCCCCCTTTTAAATAACAGGGATACTTATTTTAGCCTATTTATCCCCTTATTCCATAAACTGTTTCATAAACGGGATACTTACAATAAGCGCTGACATTGGCACATCTCCTCCATATTGAATTAACTTCATTGTATAATTTTTTATTTATTCTAACAACAATAGAAAGGCCCTCCAAATTTAGAGGGCCTTTCCTAATAGCAAAACTATATTATTTCGTAAACATTTTCTCCGCTTCATCCATTGCCATTTTGTTTCCTAAAGCAGAATAGTCCAGCCATGGTTGATCATTGATAATGTATACGTGCTTGCCTTTAACTGCTTTTAAGTCTTTCCAAATTGGCGTTTCTTGAAGTTGTTTAAATGCTGCTTTTGCTTTATCATCTCTATTTACAACAACGAAAATCGCATCTGCATCAAAGTCAGGTAATACTTCTTGTGAAATGACTTCGAAAGGGCGGTTTCCATCAATTTTCTCTACACCATTTGCAGGCTGTAACCCTAAGTCTTGGAATAAAATTGGTCCCATCGGTCTTTTCGTACTAAATACACGCAATTCTTTTGCAGTAACGCGAATTGCCATTACTTTTTCGTTATTACCTAGCTCTTTATCTATTAAACCTTTTACTCGTTTTGATTGCTCTTCGTAATCTTGAATATATTTATCTGCTTCTTTCTCACGGTTTACAAGTTTACCAACTTGTTTTAAATGATCTCTCCACGTACCTTCATCTAAATTGAAAGAATGTGTTTTTGCAATTTTTTCGTATTTCGCTACATCTTTACCAGCATATTTTTCATCAACATAAATGTCAGTTGGCTTTAATTGAAGTAACGCTTCCATATTCGGATCTGTTACAACACCAAGCTTCTTCGTATCTTTCAACTGCTCTTTTGCGTGCGGTAAGAAATCTTTTAAATCTCCACCAATAACAGAACCTACTGGTGTAATTCCTAATGCAAGTAAATCATTCGTTAAATGAATAGACATTGAAGCAATTTTTGGGTCATTACTTTTTTCCGTTTTTTTCGTTGCCTCTTCATTAGCTTTCGTTTGACCACATGCTGCTAATACTAAAATACACATCATGCTAAATAAAATAGTAAGTTTCTTTTTCATATGTTCTCCTCTTTGAAGTATTTATTTTGTTTTTGTAAGTAAATAAAGAAAATACGGTGCTCCTAAAGCTGCCACTACTACACCAGCTGGAATAGAGTTTGGCTCAAATATAGAACGACCTATCGTATCTGCTAGCACTAAAATAATCATTCCGATAATGCCAGCTAAAGGAAGAAAGTGTTGATATGTAGTACCTACTAACTTCCTTGCGATATGCGGAGCAACTAAACCGATAAAACCAATCCCTCCTGCCATCGATACACTTGCGCAAGATAATCCAACCGCTGTAGCTAAAAGTAATAACCGTTCTTTTTGAACAGAAACACCAAGTCCTGCTGCTACACTATCACCTAGTGACAATGCATTTAACGTTTTAGATTTTAGCCATGCATACGGGGTTAGTATGAAAATCCAAGGTAATAATGCAAGGACATGAATCCAATCCCTTCCCCACACGTTACCAACTAACCATCTGGAAGCGAATGTATATGTCTCATCATTTAACTTGAGAGAGAAAAATAACGAAATCGCACTAAATCCAGCTGAAACAGCAATACCAACGAGAATAAGTCTAATGGGAAGTAAACCTTTTGATCGATCACTCGCAAGTATAATAATTAAAAATGCAGCTAGTATTCCCCCACCAAATGTAAATAACGGTATTAAAATCGATGCATTCTCATTAATAGAATGAAAGAAAGTAACAAATATAATTAGCCCGAAAGATGCACCTGAATGCAGTCCTAAAATACCAGGGTCTGCAAGTGCGTTACGTGATAATCCTTGTAAAATCGCACCGGAAATCCCAAGGCCAATACCAGCTAACATTGTGATTATAATTCTTGGCATACGATAATCGTATAGCACGGTTGCACTTTCAAAATCACCATAACCGAAAAGCGTTTGAATTACTTTGAGCGGTGCAATACTAAGTGTCCCTGTATTTAAGCTAAGTAAAATGACAGCGATACTAATACAACCGAATATTGTAGTTACAGTAATGGCTCTTTTTTTATCTGTGTTAATAAGACCCTTCACTTATAGCTCCCTCCCAACTTTACGTGCTATATAGAGGAAGAACGGAACTCCAACAAGAGCTACCATAATTCCTATCGCAAGTTCTTTAGGAGGGTTTACTGCTCTTGCTCCTAGGTCAGCTACAACTAATAACATAGCTCCTAATAATGCTGACATAGGAATAATGAGTCGATAATTAACACCAACTAATTTTCTAGCAATGTGCGGGATAACTAGTCCTACAAATCCGATAGAACCAACAGCTGAAACAGAAACACCTGCCAGAATAACTACTATAATCATCCCTAGTATTCTCGTTCGGTTCGTTTTCACTCCTAAATTTGTAGCAACATCATCTCCCATTGATATGAGTGAAATTGATCTCCCTAGCATTGTCGCAAAAATAATCGTTATAAGAATAATAGGGACTAAAAATTTCAAGTGTTCCCACTTAACCCCTGCAACACCACCAGCATACCAAAACGCTAAATCTTGGCTTAAATCATAATAAATCGCAACACCTGAACTTAATGAATGTAAAAGCGCTGCCATAACCGCTCCAGCAATCGTTAACCTCATTGGTGTTAACCCGCCTGATGTTGCTGATCCAATAACAAAGATAAGTACTGTACTTAAGACAGCTCCAATAAAGGAAACAATCATTAAATAGGAATACGACATATGTGGGAAAAAAGCAAAACTAAGTGCTACTACAAACATCGCACCTGCATTTATTCCGAGTACACCTGCATCAGCTAAAGGATTTCGTGTTACACCTTGCATAACAGCACCAGCAACCGCAAAAGCTGCCCCTACAACTGCTGCACCAATTACTCTCGGGAGCCTTAATTCATAAATAATTTGGTGCTGTGTTAGTTTCGGGTTGTAATCCAAAACCGCTGCCCACACCGTTTGTAAATGAATATCTTTTGCACCAAATGAAATGGCTAAAAATATAGATCCAATTAAACATAAAATTGTTAAGCTCATGAAACATATGAACTTAATATGTATCCAGCGGTTATTACCAGCATGTACAGTAGACTTATGTAACATGTTTCATTTCATCCTTTATATTCAGTTGTTTTTTATAATTATTTTTTATTTGTAATTATTATTGATAATAATTATCATTTTCATTTAGATATTATATCGCCACTTTTTTTAAATAGCAAACTATTTTTTCACTTCGCTAAATATTAAAATACTTATTACAATTCCCTTCCAAAAATTACAAATACACACAAAATAGACTACTAGCTTATTTTTAAAAGTGTAGTATACTTAATCATTATTTCGAGTTTTCAAATAAAAATACCGAAGGTGACCCAATGTTATATATAAAACAACTACTACACTTCACTTACGAGCAAGCATTATCTTGCTTATTCCCAGTCGTTATTTTCTTAACACTAGCCCTTTCAAAAATCGTTTCTATTCCAGGGTTATATCGCTATGATTTCATACTCATTGCATGTCTTCTTATGCAGTGGATTATGTACAAGACTGGACTTGAGACGAAAGACGAATTAAAAGTAATTACTGTCTTTCACCTCATCGGCCTTTTACTAGAAATATATAAAGTTCATTTCGGTTCATGGAGTTATCCTGAAGAGGCGTATTCAAAGATTTTTGGAGTTCCACTTTACAGCGGCTTTATGTACGCAAGTGTCGCAAGTTACATATGCCAAGCGTGGAGAAGGTTGCATTTAAAAATGCATCATTGGCCGAAAGCTATTTTTGCCGTGCCGTTAGGAGCTATGATTTACTTCAATTTTTTCACACACCACTTTACATACGATTTTAGATGGATATTAACTTTACTACTATTCATTGTTTTCTCTCGCACATTTGTACAATTTTCATTACAAGGCGTTACATATACAATGCCACTCGTTCTCTCCTTTTTCCTTATCGGATTCTTCATTTGGATTGCAGAAAACATCGCAACATTTTTCGGAGCATGGCAATATCCAAATCAACGGGAAGCGTGGAATCTCGTTCACTTAAGCAAAATTAGTTCATGGTTTTTACTCGTTGTTATTAGCATTATGATTGTTACACAACTCAAACATTTGAAAGAGTCGAAAAAATAATGCTGATTATGTAAAAATAGTTAGCCCATCACTCATTAGAAAGTGATGGGCTTTTTTACCTTCCTTATTAAAGTAGTTACATATTATGAGCTACTACTAGCAGAAGATGTTGCTGCAGATGAAGCGGCAATCGTTGCCATCATAGCTGCTTGTTGTGCTTGTATGAGGACTTCTATCATAGTTTGTAAACCTGTGTTGGTAGCTTTACTTTCCTCACCTTTCTGACTTACGAACAGTTGAATAGCAATAAGAATATTCGTATCTGTATGCCAACGGAATAATTTCTCCCCCTGCAGTTTTTCAATCAACGCTTTAATAGCATAAATCTCTTTTTCTCCATCTTCAAGTAACGCTAGTAGCCCGATTGCTGGATAATGCATCTGTTTCACTTTTACCTTTTCTTGTTTTAACAAATTCCATATGTTTGTACATGTTGCAACTAACATTCCTTCACGGACATCCTTCTTTAGTGAAAGAATATGACTTAAAAACTGAAGATCATTCCCTTTACGCAAACCAGCTTTCGCTAGTTTCTGATACAGACGTTCTACACGATCCATAAGTGTTTCTACATTCTCTGATTGTCCTGCTAATAAAACCGCGAGCGGATAATCATTTGTACTTGTAAGAAAGAGGTGATCCTTTTTCATGCGTTTATATACTTGCATCGAACGCTGAATGTGCGCGCCATGCTGTTCATTTTCTTCTGTTAAAAGCACAGCTGCTGCGAGATAAGTAAATATACTCCGGCTAAAGCCACTAGTGACCAATTGTTCATATAAATCTAAAAACGTCCGAAAAGCTTTCTTGTAATCTGTAAAGTGAATATCTAATGTTGCGGCCACTACAAAACGATGATAAGACTTTAAGTATGAAAACATCCCTACTTGATTCTTAATATAACTACTAATTTCTAAAAAACGTTCGAGATTAAACAATTTATCACTACCTGCATACATAGCAGCAATCATCATTCCTGTTCGAGAATCACTCGTTTTCCATTTTAGTTCTCCCTTTAACTGTACATATGTATGTTTATATTGCTCTAACTTTTGCTCTAATGTAATCATAGTATTCACCCCTATTTCTAGTTCTTCTCTATCATTATACTTATATTCCATATTTAGGAATACTACAATTAATAATCACAACCTAAAAAATTATAAAATTCTCTAATCCTTCAAGAAGTTATACAAAAAAGGTAGATAATAATTTATCTACCTTTTTTGTATATATTATTTAACATTACAACTGTATTGCTTGTTATATGCAATTAAGACTAAAGAGCTTTAATAATACGTTCCATCGCCTTCATTTGCCCAATATGATCAGCTTCATGATAAAGCATCATACCGTAAAGCTCACCAACAGTTTCCAATCCTAAAAACGGCTCTGGTAGTTTATTTTCAAATGCTTCTGCTGGCATTTCGTTAATACGCTTTGCTTGTTCTTTTAATTGAGTCGTTAACACTTCTAATGATGGTCCTTCTGTTTTCCATTTAGATGGTCTTGATCCATATCCAAACATACCTGGATATTCAGTTGGTAATTGTTTGAATTCTTTTCCAAACATGAAAACTTCTGCTGCTGTTAACACGTGACCAATATGCCAACGAATTGTATTGTTAAAACCCTCTGGCTGCGTATCTGCAATTTTATCATCTAGCGTCTCCATAAATTTAAGTAATGCCCCGCGCGTTATTTCAAATTGTTTTAAACCCACTAGTCTATTCATGTTATCGTTCCCCTTCTTGATGTACAATTTATTATGAACTAAGAATGTTCAATTCATTAAAGTTTTACCTTGTTTAATCTATCAGAAATAAATAAGAAATACATCTAATATGCTTATTAAAAATAATAAAAAGGTTCCCTCCTCGTAAATATAGAATTACTTACTATGTAAATAAAAGAGGAGTGTACTTACATGTTACATATTTTAAAACAACAATATAATCTTATTAGCTCTACAAGAGAAACTCTATTTTCATTTTTGGAAGAAATCCCACTAGAAAAATTACATAGCACTGTTCCGAATTTCGGGAGCGGTGGCATTATAAAGACACATATTCATGTAGCCGATTGCTATCGATACTGGCTTGGATCATTCGCATTCAAACAAAAACGAGCAGATTTTTCATTCGCTAGTGATTATAAAATTGAGCATGCAGATGTGGAAAAAGTCCGTGCTAGATTTAAGTTAGTAGATGAGACTGTACAACGTTTTTTAGATGAATACAATGACCGTTGGCTCGAAAATATAGCAAATGAAGTAAAGTGGCAAAAAGAACCTTGGAGTACAACACCACTATGGCTTTTAACTCATACAGAAACACATGAATTTCATCATAAAGGACAAATTGTATCAATGGCTAGGCATCTTGGATATACTCCTCCTGATACAGACCTTAGTTAATTCAATGGTCCATGATTACTAAAAAAATTAGAATGAATACAATTCGAGCATGCTTTGAAAACCACTCAAAACATGCTCTTAAAATATTCTATCTTACATTCTCCATTTCCTCATCAATACCAAATAGTCTCCGCATAATTATATGCATCACTATTCGGAATGGCATGTTTCCCCTGCGCCTGTGCCTTTCTTGGATCTAAATCATATACCATTGGCGTATAGCATGATGTTTGCCCTTTATTTACAACACCATTTCCTCCAGCACTGCCGCAAGTGTATGCCTTTCCATCTGTTTTTCTTACAATTCTTGCATCAGCTTCATTATTATATACTGCTGGGCGGGTTACAGTAACTTTTGCCCACGCTGTCTTACACGTCGTGCTAAATTTTAATTCCACATAAGAATTGGAATCAATCCATTTCTTTTCTTTCGTTACTGCTGATTGGTCACAGCTATTGTAATACGGACTTTTTCCATCATACGAATGATCTTCTGCATATGCTTTATCATTACCAGTCGTACTAAACACACTAGTTAAAACGAGCAATGATAGACAAAAACATGCGCTTAGCTTTTTTAAAAGTTTCAAAGTATTCCACTCCTTTTTAATAGCGTCCTGTTTTTCCATAACCGTTATTAAACGTAACCGCCTCAGCATCTGCTGTGTATCCGAAATCAGCAGTTAAATCAAATACCATTCCTGTATACGTGCTCGTTTGACCTGTTTTTATTGTACCGTTTCCCTGATTAGAAGTGACTGATTTTTGAAATACACCATTTTTGTATTTATTCACAACAGCGTACGCATACACTCCTCCAGACACAGCTGGTGCTGGTTGATCTAAAACAAACTTAGCCCAAGCTGCATGACATTTATTGCTGTAACGTAAATACACTGTCCCTACTTTTTTACTCCCTTCATACACAGCTGTAGACTTTGCATTAAATCCATCTGCATCACACGTTGTACTACCTCCGTATACTTTCGTTGTTGCTGGATTTTTCCCGTCATAGTAACTACTTAAATCAGTAGCAGCAAATGTACTTCCTTGGAAACTAAATAATAGCCCTACACTCGCTACACTTAATACACATACTTTCATTAACTTTTTAAACATTTTCAATTTCCTCCCTCAAAATAAGTACGTATAATAAAGACAATCTATCCCCTATGTACGCCCCTCCTTTCATGCTTCCTAGAGGCATCTTACGGAAACGACTAAACGTTGTAAATTTCCTTATGATTATTGGAATATACGAAGAAACTTACGTAACCGTCTAAGAAAAAAAGTTGAGAAATACACATTTTATAGCATCCTTTATTTAAAACATAAAAGAACCGATACTTGTTACATGCAAGCATCGGTTCTTTATACAAAATTGCCATTTTTTCTTTTATATAAAATAAATATTTCTCCACTTAATCTGTTGTAAAAAACTCCCTCGTTACATCAATAAATTGCTGCAGTGGCGCTGTCATCCATTTATCTTTATGCCAAGCAATTTGTGTATAAATCGGTGAGATTTCATTTTCTAAATGTAACTCTTTTATCATCCCTTCTCGTATATCTTTTTCTACTACTATTGCTGGTAACACAGCTATTCCTAAATCTGCAATAACACATTGTTTAATTGCTTCGACACTAACGAACTCAATTTTATTTGCTGGATACACATCTTCTGTACGAAGTAGCTCTTCAAATAAAGTCCGGTACGAGCACCCTAGCTCTGTTAGCAACAACGTCTCACTTTCTAAATCTTTTGTAGAAATGGAAGCTTTCTCGAGTAAATGATGCCCTGAAGCAGCTACTATTTTTAATTCTTCTTTCATAAGCGGCTCCACATGTAAAGTATCTTCTGTTTTACATTCGTCCAAAATAAATGCAAGATCGACTTTTCCCTCCATCAATTGTTCCTTCGCATCTTTATTGGAATGTGCCGGTTTAAATATAAGTTTTATTTGAGGAAATTGTGCTTTAAACTTCTTTAATATAGAAGGAAGTCTATATGTACATTGACTCTCTTGCGCACCGATTATTAACGTACCTGCTATTTCTTCATCATCTTTCACAGCCATTTTTGCTTCGTTGCTGAGCGCAATCATCTTGTCGGCATATAGTTGAAACTTCCTACCTGCTTCAGTTAAGAAAAGGCGTTTTCCTAATCTTTCAAATAACGGCGTACCTAACTCAGCTTCTAACGTTTTAATTTGCGCTGTCACACTCGATTGAGCAAAGTTTAATTTCTTCGCAGTTTGTGTAAAATTCAAAGTATCCGCCGCTACTTTAAATGTAATTAATTGTTTTATCTCCATTTATCGTCCCTCTTTTCAATCGATATTCCCGATTGATTTCATCGAAATAATCCTCTTTGTCTATTGATATTTGTATTGTATGATAAAGAGCATCTACAAACAATAAAAATGGAGGTATTCCATATGAAAGCACTTTGTTTCGAACAGTTCGGAAATCCGGATGTACTACAATATAAAGAACTAAATGATCCAATCATAAATCCAAATGAAATTATTGTCCGCACGAAAGCAATCGGTTTAAATTTCGCCGACATTTATAGACGCCGCGGTGATTATCATCTCGCTGGTACCCCGCCTTTTATATTAGGTTATGAAGGGGCTGGCATTGTTGAAAAAGTAGGAGCTGACGTTACGAATATTAATCCTGGAGATCGTATTGCATTTGCTGATGTCCCATTTGCAAATGCAGAGCTAGTTGCTGTTCCGTCTGAGAAAGCAATTAAGCTTTTAGATTCTATCTCTTTTGAAACAGCCGCTTCTGTCTTATTGCAAGGTCTAACCGCACATTATTTAACGAAAGATAGCTATGAAATAAAACAAGGTGATATAGCTTTAGTACACGCTGCAGCTGGTGGTGTTGGGCAACTTCTTATTCAAATAATTAAACTACTAGGCGGAAAAGTAATCGGCCTAACGTCATCAAAAGAAAAAGCAAAGATAGCTACATTAGCTGGTGCTGATCACGTTTTTTTATATACGGAAGCATGGCATACAAAAGTAGTTGAAATAACAAATGGTGATGGAGTAAATGTTGTATATGAATCAGTAGGTTCTACATTAGAGGAGAGTTTTAATGCTACTAAAACTGGCGGTACTGTCGTATTTTACGGAATGGCCGGCGGTAATCCTGCGCCAGTTGATCCACGTATGCTTATGGATACTTCGAAAACTTTAATTGGCGGAGACCTTTGGAACGTGCTTACATCTTATGAAGAGAGAATAGAACGCTCCTCTCAATTATTCGAATGGATTGCGACCGAAAAATTAAAGATTGCAAGTTCTACTACATTCTCTTTACAAGATGGTGCCCGTGCTCATGAATTATTAGAGAGCCGAAAAAGCACAGGGAAGATTTTATTGATCCCATAATCGTTCCAATAAAAAAGGAAGCTAGAATGTATTTCTTTGCTTCCTTTTTTAACGTTATTTATGTTCAATTGTAAAGTGATAATAAAGTTATTTAATTCTGATCTAAAAATATAAGAGCCTGGCTACAAATCATATTGTAGTAAAGCTCTTTAAAGTTGTTTAATTTCTAACCATTTAAATGTGCTTGTAGACAAAAATTAATAATAAAGTTGTTTAAATCTTGTTCAACTAAAGCACCCGTTAGTTCAATAAGAAAAAATTATCTATTATTATTAAAGTGGCCCACCTTCAAAACCAATAGGCCATCCATCGTTTTTAAATTTTACTTTATACTGAAACTCAAAGTGACCATCATAAATAAAAGCTAAACTAAACCCAGAAAATATATAATCGTCAAAATTAACCATCTTTCCAAAAAATATTGTGGATAGATAGTAGTTCTTCATTTCTTGATTAGGGAAGAACTTCTGTAAATATTTTAATGCACAGCTTATATGTAGATGGAGTTCATCGAATGTTTTTTCTGCCATTTCGATAATCTCCATATCAGGATTTTCATTATTCCCCTGAATAATAATCTCCACATCTTCCCATTCTCCGATATTAATACTATAAAACCACCGTTTTTGAATGAGATACTTCTCTTTTTCGTATACAGGGGGATTAACTAGTTTTAATTTTTTTACCTCATCTTTAGTTAATGGTTTATCAAGAATAAGCTTTTTATGCAAAATTTCTTTGATATTAGAGACAATATATTTAGATTTGTTTAATTCTAAAGAGTCCATTTTCCACCTCATAAATTATAAAATAAAGTAAATTCCCCCTTAAGTATATCATCATCCTTATTCAACTATCCTGCACCGTTAATTCAATAAGAATTAAACAACTTTATTATTTTCAAAGGACTTTATTGTAAATTAAACAACTTTATTATCTCTTAACATCAATCTCGCTTCTTTTCAATAACCCTGTTATTTATATTTTTTCTCTACGCTTCTCTTTCTAGGCCCCTCATTTTTAAGTTTATATAATAAATGAATCTAAATATTAAAGGAAAGAACAAACCTCCTGATATCAACGATCCAATAAATACAGTATCAATAAAAGAAAGAATCCCAAATAATAGCATTCCAAAAAAATAAAATACAACTGCACTCCAATAAATAAAACGTGGAAACTTAGTTTGGAACGAATCACCTTTTTCACACGGTTTCCCAAATAACAAATGAACGAATTTAATCAACATAATCACTTCTCCATATAATTGTTAATATTCTTTTCTTCTTAGAATTGAACATAAATCACATACCATGTACCACCCATATTCACACATTCCTTACTTTGTTTTATCCCGCTTTAATGGGCAGTAAGACCCCCACCTCAAAATGCAGCGAAAGCAAAGAAGTTAGGTGGGGGGCGGGCTGCCCATTAAAGTCCGATTGGTGAGGGATGATAATCAGTGGGGGATGAAGAAAACCCCACTGATTAAAGTTTCACTTTATTTCTCGTATACTTACTTTAGATTCCGAGATGAAATGTAAGGCTAATGTCCCTCCAATACACTGCAAACTAATTTGTTGTTCCTACTCTCTAATTATACCATTACAATAATTTTCATAGTTCATTTTTAACGGAATATTCCGATTCGAATTAATAAATGATATATTAAAAAATAAAAAGGAAGCTAGAGTTCTCTACCTTCCTTTTCTTATTTTTATATTTCCACACTTTCTTTCCCTTTTGCAACGTAACTCATATCTCCAACAGACTCAACTGTGTATGTTCCATCTTGATATACAATCTTCGTCACGCTAGCATTTTCCACTCCAAGTTTTGTTTTGCTACTGTCTAACATTTCTATTAAGGTAGTAATCAAAAGCCCATGAACGACAACTAAAACGTTACCGCCACCATTTGCAGCAGATTCTTCACTAATTTTATCTATCTCTGTTTTTATACGAGTAGAAAACAATTCCCAATCTTCCGCCTGTTTTGTCGGATCTGCTACTCTAATAAGATTAATCACTTCTTGAATAGAAAGCTTCAAGAGTTCTTCTGGTGATGCAACGCCTGCAGCTTTTCCAACCACATCCCACATATTCTCAAGTTTTTCACCTTCAAAAATACCGAAATTTAATTCTCGCAAATCTTTTCTTTGCTCAAGTTTTAATTTTGATTGCTCACTATATTTTAATACTAAATTAGCAGTTTCAATTGCGCGGCCGCTATCACTACTATATGCATTCATAAAATGAATATCTTTTAATCCTGTTCCTAAATTTGTGGCAACTTCAACACCTTTTTCTACTAAAGGAGAATCTGCCCAACCTTGCGCGCGATGATTCGTATTTAATATTGTTTTACCGTGTCTTGTAACATATAACGTCACTACATTCTCATTGCTATCTGTTTCTCGCTTATTCATTTCATTCTCTCCCTTTACGTTTCTATATCAATTTTAACACCTCAATTATTCATTGAGCAAAATATACGTCAGTAGATCCGCTTAATAAAAAAAGCTATCTTTCTGTATATCCATACAAAAAGATAGCATCTTTTATGATTACATTTCTTAACCGGTACTCCTACTCAGCAAAAGCACTCGAATATTGTACAATTCCTTCTACACCTCGAAGAGCATTTTCTGTTAATTCCATTATCATAAATACCTCTTCAGGCACTTCAAACGGTGCTTTTACATTCCACTCACTTGCTTTCTTAAAACCAAATTTCGGGTAGTACTCTGGATGTCCTAATACTACAACTGATCCGTATCCAAGTTCTTTCGCTTTTTCTAAAGCAGCCGTGATCAGTTTTCCGCCAATTCCTTTCTTCTGATGGCCCCTAGCAACTGACACTGGTGCAAGTGCTAGCGATTCTACAGAAGTTCCATCTTGTTCTATCGCAATTTTAGATAACATAATGTGACCGACTATTTCCTCATCTACTGCAACGATTGATAACTCCGGAACAAACGCGTCACATTCTCTAATACGTTTTACAAGTTCATGTTCTGTTTTATCACTAAATTCTTCAAGTGAAAATACTTCTTTTACGACTTCTTCTGTTTTTCTATAATCATTTTTTTGTTCTTGTCTAATCGTTACCATTTTAACTTATCCTCTATTCTTTCTTATTTCTTTTTGAATTTTACGCAGTGCTTTTTTCGATCCGCGCTCAATATCGTGTTGCATTTTTCTTTCTTTATAATCAACAAATAGTGTATTTAAATCGTATCCTTCTGGGTATAATTCTTTCGCTGCTACCTCTAAAGTAATACGTTTTACATTTACTTCAACGAATTCACCGTTATAATATACAACAACGTTATAAAAATTATCTTTTTCCTTATAGATGATACCAAAATCATCATAATCTAATAAATTCACACGATCGCCGATTTTGTACTCATAATGAAATTCTCTTTTTTCTTGTACAAATTTCGGTTTTCTAATTTTACTTTCATTCACTTTTTCTAAAGCGTACTCTTTATTTCCCATGTACTCTTTCGCTCTTTTCAGCACATGTTCTTTTACGCTCATTTTATTCGCAATCCAAAGTGCATTACTTTCTCCTGATTTTCCGATAACTAATTTATAAAGCGGCTCTAGCGTTTCACTATTAAACTGCATCGCTGCATTCATAAAGTCATCGTGCATTTCTGAGAATCGTTTAATTTCTCCGTAATGCGTACTCGCAACGGTAATACATCCCGCAAGGTACAACTCTTCTAAAATAGATATTGCAAGTGCTGCACCTTCATTCGGTTCTGTACCGCTTCCTATTTCATCAAATAAAAGTAACGTATTATTATTTGACATCCTCATAATCTCAGAAAGATTTTTCATATGAGATGAAAATGTACTTAGTGCATTTTCGATACTTTGATTATCACCAATATCTACAAATACATTTTCAAAAATAGCGATTTCTGTACCTTTATCTCCTGCAATATGAAGACCTGACATTGTAGCTAATGTTAACAATCCAATCGTTTTTAATACAATTGTCTTTCCGCCCGCATTCGGCCCTGTAATAATTAAACTACGATACTCTTGACCAATTTCAAAATTTAAGGGTACAACTTGCCCTGTTAAAAGCGGATGCTTACAATTCACTAAATGAACGTAGCCATGATCATTTAACTTCGGTTCTATTCCATTGATCGATTTACTAAACTTCGCTTTTGCAAATACCATATCATACTGACTAATTAGCTCCATGTTAATCTTTATACTATAAATGTTTTCTAACACCATTCCTGATAAAGTCGCTAAAATTTGATATTCTTCAACCGCTTCTTCTGCTTTCAAACCCGCTAGTTCCGCATTCAATTTCGTCACCGTATGCGGTTCTATAAATACAGTAGAACCTTTTGCCGAGGCTTCAATAATACTTCCAGCAACTTGGTTTTTATAGGAAGATTTAATTGGAATCGTATAACGGTCATCCTTTTTACTAATAAAGAATTCCTGAATGAATTTCTTATTTGCACTACTATTTAAAAACTTCGTTAAACGTTCTTTTATTTTCCCATCTACAGAATCGATATTATTTCGAATTCGTTTTAACTCTTTACTTGCAGCTGCATCAATACTATTTCCTTTAATTGAAAAGTTAATTTCCTCTTCAATACTTTTATATTCAGTCATTGAATTTGCATAAGAAGCTAATACTGGTGCAAAAAATTCTTTATCTAACATAAACTTTTTAATCTTTCTACATCCGCGTAAAAAGTCTGAAACACTGACTAATTCTTCTGGATCTAAAATCATCCCTTTTTCTAATTTTTGAATTGTACTAGCAATATTAGAAATGCCGAAGAAAGGAACATGCCCTTCTGCATCTAATATAGCTCGTGCTTCTGTCGTTTCATTCAACCGATTTCTCACTACTTTTATACTCGTACTCGGCTCTAATTTGTTTAATAATTCCTTACCTAATCCACTTACACAATAAGATTTCACTATATCCTTTAATTCGTTATATTGTAGCTTTTCAAAAGTCATCGTATTCATTTTGTTTCTCCTCACTATGATTGATTTTTATCATAAATGAAGATACCTACTCATTAGATTCCAATGAGTCATATATAAAATCCCATAATTATACAATAAAAACATATACAAAAAAGCTGCGGGAATACCGCAGCTTTTACATTTACAAGGCATTTGTAATAACATATGAGGAAATAAGCCATAAAAAAATAGATGGCAGTCCCTTATTACACGCTTTATAAAGTATTGTAGGTATCTTCATAGGTTTTGAAATAAATGCATGACAAAATTAGGGGTATGATGTACATAAAAATCCCCTGGTCTTATCCGATTTATTTCATTAAATTTTTCCTATTTAGTACCTACCGCACTCACAAAAAGCACCTCTCATTAATTTATATTATAGTCATTGAAATCTAATTTACTGAAATCATCATACTATATGTTTTGTAAGAAGTAAAGGTGTCAAACTATTTCCTTGCAGACTGTAAAATGTTCATATAATCAACCTTTTTCTCAAGGGTCTTTTTCGCATCTTCAGCCGTTACTATATAATCTACAGGAATATTTTGTAGTACATCCTTATTAATATTTGGCAACTGAATCGTTATATCTTCTACATTACTTTTACTATTTTCAATCGTTTTATTAAATTCCTGAATACTTCTTGCAACCCCCGCTAATGTTTCCATATGTACAGAATTGTTTACATCTAAAACAGTATTACTTTTAAAAACTGCCGTATAATACTGTTGCAAATTTTTCTTCGCTATTTGTTCCTCAGTATTCTTATCGGAAACATTATCCCCAGTCTGCATTTGATCAAAAGTAAATATAGTGTTTTTCTCTCCATAATATGTATTAAATCTTCCTTGTAAATTATTTGCTTCCTTTTTCTTTTCATAGTTATCATTATTTACTTCTGGAGAGATTTGCCCCTCGAAGTACAGTTGAAATTGCAAGTGTGGTTCATCGACTTGCTGCACAGTAACTATCCGCCCCTTTGGACCAAGGAAGTCCTTTCCGTTATCCAGAGTTTCAACTCCGTTTAATTTAACAACCATACCATACTCCGATTTTGTATAACTTTGTGCTTTTTGTTCAATTTCTTCATTCGATATATCACATGATGTTAATAGTAATAAACTAAACATTATACTATATTTCATTATTGTTCTTTTCATATTGCCTCTCCTTTTGCTACTACCACCTATACAGAAATGTGCCTATGGATTTTAAATTACGATTTATATAAAGAACTTCTTCTAAAAAGCGCTACATCAAACTATCTTCGCTAACTTGAATAATAAAAACTCATCATCTTGCTTTAGAAAACACTAATAACCACAAGTATAAAAATACCCATTAACTATCATTTTATGATAATAGTGTAATTTTGCATTATAATAATTTTATCGTAAAGCAAATATAATATCTATTAAAATCACATTAAAAACATACTAATATTTAGTTCTATAGCAATCACAGTAAGGAGATGTTCCTCGAGTACGAATAAGATGACATTATTTATTCCAATGCATCTCTTGGTGTTTCAAAAGCCGACTAGTTCATTTATAAACATAAAGATTTAGGAAGGATAACAATATAAAAAGAAGAGGAAAACTTATATTTCCCTCTCCTATTTCATCACCAAATTACTGCTGAACATATATGGAAACTGATCCTCCACTTACTTGGAATTGTCCCCAACCATCCTTATTAATTGTTACAGTATTTGTTTGATTACCCGTAATATCGTACCATACTTCCCCTGCGTTATTCTTTCCAACATCCATCCACTTTGCCCCTCCTGGTCCATCAGAGATTAATGTTGCTAAACCAGAATTAGCATGTACACTATCACCTTCTCTTGTCCAGCCAATCACATCTGGATGATCAAAATAATCACGTTGCGTACCATATGCAAAGTTTTTTCGTGCCGTCAAAATCGGATCAATTTTATCCTTTAACGCTGGAATTTCATAGTTACTATTTCCTTTTGTACCATAGTAATCACCATAGAAAACAGAAGGATACCCCTCTGCACGCGTTAAAATAAATGCATATGCCAGCGGCTTGAACCAAGGGCTCACTACAGATTCCAATGACTGACCAGGCTGTGAATCATGATTTTCAACTAGAGTAACCGCAAGTGTAGGATGATTCGCAACTACCGTTCCTTTTAAAATATTTCTCATATCATAATTTCCATTTCCTGTTGAAGCATAATGAAAATTATAATGAAGTGGTGCATCGAACACAGATTGATTATAATTAACCTTCGCTAAATAATTATTTAAAGTCTGGATATCATTTTGCCAATATTCAGCTACTGTAAACATTTCTTTCCCTGTTTGCTGTCTAACGTGATTTACCCAATCGCGCAAGTATTCATGATCAATATGTTTAACAGCATCTAAACGAAAACCATCTAAATTTAATTCATTCGCATACCACGTTCCCCATTTTTTCATTTCATTCGCAACATCTGGATGATCAAAATCAAGATCTGCATACATCAAATAATCATAATTCCCATTCTCGCTAGACACTTCCCAGTCCCATGCTTTACCTATGCCCCTAAATTTATAAATTCGGTTTAATTTCCTTCCTTCATCCCAATCCGTTCCATCAAAATGATACCATTTCCATTTGAAATTAGAATAAGAATCTCCACGCCCTGGAAAGTTAAATCCCGTCCACGCACTAATTTCATAATCACCTGATACTTCAATATTCCGATTGCTCGGGTCTACCTCAACTGCTGTGACAGTTTCTGTATAATCAGCCCCACCTTTATGATTCATAACTACATCACCGTATACATTGATGTTTTTCTTATGTAAAGCGTCAATTGCAGACTTCAATTGTGCTTTCGTCCCATATTTCGTCCGCACTGTTCCCTTTTGATTGAATTCCCCCAAATCATATAAATCATATGCTCCATATCCTACGTCATTTTGCGTAGTTCCTTTATATGCAGGTGGTATCCAAACAGATGTAATTCCTTTTTGCGCTAAATTTTCAGCATCAGTACGCAAACGATTCCAATGATTTCCATCATTCGGAGCATACCACTCAAAATACTGCATTAACGTTCCATTGTTAACTGTGTCTGCATATGCTTTACTCCCGTCATATATACTAGGTAAAAACATAACAACTGACAATCCGACTATTGTTATTCTTTTAAACATCTGTACACCATCCCCTTCCAAGAAAGCGTTTGCATAGTTTATCAGAATTATTATAATATTCGTCCCACCGTTAGTAAAGTAGCAATCTCTCACTCTCTCATATTATTTTTAATCTAATTTCAAATATTCAACGTAGTTTTAATTTCACATCCTATTCAAGATTGTTTACAATTTACCTATAAAAGCATAACGGAGGGATTTCGATGACAGACTTTCAAAAACAATTTTTCGCACGATTACATATAGAAGAAAAAGACACAGTTTCATTTGAAGATTTATCTAACATTATGTACGCAATGGCACAAACTGTTCCTTTTGAAAACTTAAATATTCTCGAAAAGAATTTTAAAGAAATATCAAAAGAAAATTTGAAAGAGAAAATTTTAGTAAATAACCGTGGCGGTCTTTGTTATGAACTCAATCCTACTATGTATTACTTCCTGAAAGATTCTGGATTCGATGTTCATCTCGTTTCAGGAACAGTTTATAACGCTACAAACTCCATATGGGCTGTTGATTCTGGCCATATTGCAACCGTTTTAACACATCATAATGAACTTTATTTAATTGAAGTAGGATTCGGATCATACTTACCTCTTGCCCCTGTCCCTTTCTCAGGTGAAGTCATTCACTCTGTTACAGGAGATTATCGTATTCGTAAAGAAATGACCGAAAAGGGAAACTACATTTTAGAGATGCGGAAAAACAATGAGTTCTTGGATCAATCTTCTGCTGATGATTGGACGTTAGGCTATGCATTTTATATAGAAGAAGTGGATGAAGAAAAAGCAAATACAGCACAAAAAATTATCGTTGAACATGAAGGGTCACCCTTTAATAAACTACCTCTTATTGTAAAACTAACTGAAGATGGGCATGCCTCTTTAACGAAAGATAGCCTTACAGTAACGAAAAATGGTAAAAAAACGAAAGAAACCGTTACAGACATGCAATTTACAAACCTTTTACATTCAAAATTTGGAATTACACTATAAGTATGTAAGCCTTGTTATTTTAGCAAGGCTTTTCAATTTTCAGCAGGGATTTTTTGCAATTTGTTGTATTTCATAGTTATATAGAAATATAACTACATGTTTAGAAAGGAAATGATTATGACAGAACTTAAAGATCGATTACAAGTAGCTGATATAGAAAAATGGGATTTAACAGACATTTACCATACAATTGAAGATTGGGAAAGTGATTTTCATAAAATTGAAGTATTAACGAAGGAATTACACGAGTTTAATGGCAATATTCACGATGGCAATAGTTTATTAGCTTATTTAACGAAGAGTGAAGAAATTTCTAGCATAATATCTTTAATGTTCGCTTATGCACGATTACAATCTGACCTTGATACACGCGATACTGACGCGCAATCTCTTGTCGATAAAGTATCACAATTACACGTGAAAGTAAGTGCAGCTAAATCTTTCTTTTCCCCCTTCTTACTTAGCATAGACGAAAGCACATTACATTCTTACATAGAAGAAACAGAAGGCTTACAATATTATAAAGAAGACTTATTTGAATTATATCGTTATAAAAAACACGTATTGAATAAGGACCAAGAAGCAATTTTATCACAGATGGGTGAAGCTCTTTCTTCTCCACAGCACACATTTGGTATGTTAAACAATGCAGATATATTATTTGGTGAAGTGACGACTGACGATGGAGAAAAAGTGAACTTAACACGCGGAATGTATGCAAAGTTAATAGAAGATACGAATCGTGAAAAGCGTAAAGAAGCTTATAAAGCATATTACAAACCATATGTTCAGTTAAAGAATTCCATCGCATCTACTTTATCCGCTGCTATTAAAAATAATGTTACCGTTTCGAAGCTAAGAAACTATCCATCAGCGCTAGAGAAATCATTATTTGGCGATATGGTTCCGAAAGAAGTATATGAAAACCTTATTGATACAACGAAAAAAAACATTCAAACATTACATACATACAATGAAATTCGAAAAGAAAAATTAAACGTAGATGAACTAAGACAATACGACTTAGGCGTCGATTTAGTAGAAGGTGCAAAACAAGACATCCCATATAGTGAAGCATTTGACATTATGATTGCATCACTAGCTCCTTTAGGAGAAGAATATATTGAGACATTAAAAAGTTTTAAAGATAAACGATATATAGACGTAAGAGAAACACCAGGAAAACGTTCTGGTGCTTATAACTTTGGTGTATATGGTGTTCATCCTTTCATTCTTTTAAATCATCACGATGATTTAAATAGCCTGTTCACTCTTACTCATGAATGCGGGCACGGTATGCATACGCACTATTCACATGGATACCAACCAAGAATTTCTGCACATTATTCTATCTTTGTGGCAGAAGTCGCTTCTACAGTAAATGAAGTGTTATTAATTCACTATTTATTAAAAGAAGCAAAAGAAACGAACGTGCGTAACCATTTAGTTAACCATTTTATTGAAAAATTCAAAGGTACTTTCTTTACACAAATTATGTTTGCAGAATTTGAAAAAATCACACATGAAATGGCGGAACAAGGTAAACCATTACATGCACAAGTCTTCAGTGAAATTTATGAAAAACTATTTAAAGAATATAACGGTGATTCACTTGTATTTGATGAAGAAGTAAAATACGGATGGGCTAGAATCCCTCATTTCTATCGCCCGTTTTACGTATACAAATATGCAACTGGATTCGCATCTGCCATTCAAATCGCTGATAAACTATTAAGCGGTGATCCGAATGCTCAGAAAAATTATATTGAATTCCTTAAAGGCGGAAGTTCAGACTACCCATTAAACTTATTGAAAAAAGCTGGCGTCGATTTAACAACGCCAGAACCGATTGAAAGTGCATTAAAACAATTCACTCAACTTGTTGAGGAGTTTTCAGCTCTATAAAAAAGAGCCTCTCGCTAGAGGCTCTTTTTTATATTCCCTTTCCTTCTATTAAATCATTCGCCATTTTCCTAAATTCTTGATTAAATGCATCATTCATACCATTTTGGACGTTAGAAAATAATATGACAAACGTTCGTTTATCCCAGTTAAAATTATTAAATGTGTTCCAACCAGCTAATACACCGTGGTTATGATAATAATCTGGGTAAATATAGAAACTAAATCCATATTTTCTTGCAGGTGATGCAGAAAACATATCTGATACACTTTGTTTAGAAAGTAGTTTACCATCCATAATAGCTTCATCTAACTTTTTCATATCTTCAACAGTCGTATACATTTCACCACAACCATACAGCCAGTTCATTTTTAAGCGAGGTGTGGCTATTAATTTATTATCTTTTTTCGTATACCCTTCTGCTAAGAAAATATCTTCTGGGAGTGTTGCGCCCATTCCAGATTCATTCATTCCAACAGGAGTCAAAATATTTTCTTTCACATATTCAGCAAGTGGTTTATTTGATATTTTTTCTACAATATATGCAAGCACCATATAATTATAATCTGTATATTTCCATCCTGTCCCTGCTGGAAATTGTAACGTTTGTGCCCCAATCCACGTTACTAACTTTAACCGTGATGCTGCGTCAACACTACCTTGTCCCTGTTCTGGTAATCCAGACGTATGTGTTAACAAGTTTCGTAACGTAATATTTTTATCTGCTGGAAACGATGGGATATATTTATTTACATTGTCTTCAATGTTCAACTTCCCTTTTTCTTTTAGTTGCATAATAGATATTGCAACAACTGTTTTCGTAATAGAACCAATGCGATATTTCGTTCTTGGCGTTGTTAATACTTGATCTTTCACATTCGCATAACCGTAGCCTTTTCGTAAAATGACATGATCTTTACTTGCTACAAGAACACTCCCATTAAATCCTTTATCTTTTAAGTACTGATCTAGTTTTCCAGCTGCAATTTCATAACGCTTTTTCTCATTCGCATCAATTTCCTGCTTAACATCTTTTTGCTTACTATTTACATTAGAAAATGCCTTTGTATCATATTTTTTTCCTTTATTTGCATGTATTAGTGTAACAACACTTCCACAAAAAACAGCAAAAATAAAGAAAATGATTAACCATTTCTTTAACATACTAGGAACCCTCTTTTATCTAGTTTCACTTAACGTATATCCATTCTATTTTATATCTTTTAATTATCAAGTATATTATAATATTATTTAATATTCACTCTGTTAAAACTAGATTCCTTTTTCTCATTTTCAATTTTGACTACTCTCTATTGTATTTCTTTCTTGCAAAATTTCCAACATACAATCGGATGCATTACACTATAATTTCAAATTCTTTTGTAACATTTGTTACATACTAAAAAGAATGGAGATGTACTATGAAAAACACCGATAAACGCAATCGTTTAGATGATAAGATGTTTCATTATCGGATAACAAAAAATAACATGTTATTAATTGAATATTACGGAAAACAAATTATTACATTAAAAGGAAATGACGCTAAAAATTTTTTAAATAAAATAAATCATGCAAATAACGATAAAGAAAAACAGCTAATTATGGCTAAAATTACAGGTAATTTCAAAAGAGGCAATGAACGAAAGTGAAAACGAATCTCATTTACATTTTGATTATACAACAAATAAAAAAAGAAATGTCGCTCATTCAACATTTCTTTAGACTTTCTTCATAAAAAATTTACATTGCTAACATTCCTTCATTTTCTATACTTCCCATATAAGCTAACCGCTGAAATAGTTAGTAATACAACTATACATAACCACGCATACGTATATCCCTTCTTATCTACAATATAACCAAATAAAGCAGGCGCAGCAATAATGGCAATTTGATTTAATGTAAGTGCAAAACTCACTGTCATCCCTACCGATTCTTCACTTGCTGATTCCGCAACTTCAGTTATGAAAAGGCTAAACCATCCAATTGCAAAGAACCCTAACAATGCACTTACACCATACAATACATTCGTTATTGTATGTATGCTCATTACTAATATTAGAATGAAGAAAATAGAAATACAAACAGTTATAAATAAGAGGGTACGCCTATTCCCCTTATAAAATAAATCACTAGTAGCTGCTAATATAACCCTACCAACCATTCCAGAAAAGAACATAACGGAAAATACTTTTCCAGCTAAAATTGGCGTGATTGATTGTTCCAATACTAAAAATTTTATAAAGTGCGCAACTAACACCATTTGCAATGAAATCATACAAATGCCAGTTATATAAATTGCATATAACTCTTTTTTACACATCACTTCTTTTAACTGCATCCAAAAAGAAAGTTTACTACGTTCTTGTTTAACTTTCTCTTGAATATATGGTTCCTTATAAAATATAAAAAATAAAAACCCTCCAATTATACAAATACATGCAATACTATTTACCGCATAGGCCATATTATATTTTATTGTAAGAAACGGGATCAATACTCCCGCTAATGTACCACCAATCGGTATACCGGCTTGTCTAATCCCCATCGCTAACCCGCGATTTTCTTTTGAGAACCACTTCATTATCACCTTACTTCCTCCTGGCTGCGAAACACTATAAAACGTTCCTACTAATAAAAGTACAAAGAGTAACCCATTAAATCCATTGACCATATTAGTCAGTAAAAACGAACCTCCTAGTAAAAATGAACTTATCGAAATTAACAACTTTTCATTGTATTGATCAAGTAGCCGCCCGACAAAAAGCATACAAAATAGCGGTCCTATATTTACAACACTTACTAACAATCCAATCTCCGTATTCGTAAGTGCATATTCTTCTTTCCAAAATAAAGCAAACGCTCCAACACCATACGTTATAAGTGTCGCTGTTGTTTGAGCAACCGTCGCAAAAATTAACATAACCCACTTATAAGTACTATTCACCCTTTCTTCCATTAACACAATAATCCCTCCATCCCCTTCCATTGTATGAAAGTTCTGATATCATATAAAATAAAGATTTATCATGTAATTCATCAAAAAAAATGATACCTTTTCTGGAGGGATGATACTTGGATATAAAAGATTTAACTGTATTTTACGAAGTTGCGAAAGAAAAAAACATATCTCACGCGGCTAAAAATTTAAACTATGTACAGTCTGGCGTAACAATGCGTATGAAACAACTAGAAAACGAATTAGGTGTGCCTTTATTTTACCGAAACGGAAAAGGTGTAACTTTAACTTCTAACGGTGAGATTTTATTAACATACGCCAAACAAATTATCTACTTAATGGATCAATCTGTTAAAGCAGTTCAAAGTAATGGGATCGAACCAAGAGGCACTTTAAAAATTGGATGTACAGAATCTACAACCGCTGTAAGACTTCCATCTATATTAACGGCCTATTATGAGAAATACTCAAAAGTCGAATTGATTTTAGAATCAAATACGACGGAACAATTGATTAGGCTTGTACTAGAACGAAAACTGGACGGAGCGTTTATAGCTGGCTCTACTCAGCATGCTGAACTTCATACAAATATATTTCGTGAAGAAGAATTAGTTCTCATTAGCAAAAAGCCTTTATCTTCCTTTAAAGACATAGGAGACATGAATTTACTTGCATTTAGTCACGGGTGCTATTATAGAAATTTATTAGAAGGTTGGCTTCAAGAAGAAGGAATTTCACCTAAGCGAGTATTTGAGTTTGGAACAATTGAAGCGATACTCGCATGTGTAAAATCAGGTATGGGCATAGCAATTATGATGAAGTCTATTTTAAGTGGTCATAAACATGACGTATCATTCAACCCTTTACCAAATAGCTTCAAAAAAGTTCCTACTACTTTTATTACTAGAAAAGATATATATCACTCTGCTGCATTACAAAAATTTATGGAGATGACTCACAATGCGTGAAAAGAAAATACGTGGTATGAACCGAAAAACAAACACTATGATAAAGCGAATTGAGGAACATACAAAAACGTTCCCTTCTACTTTCTATAACGATGAATATTGGAATATGCTATTGCCAGTTTCGCAAGCTTTTATTGACTCTCGTAAAACACCTAGAAAAGTAAAACGGTTATGTATTCAAACCTTATTAAATCAAGCAAATCATTTAATAAATATGAAACCGAGCGATACACATACATATCGAGTTGTTGTTTTGATTTCTATAAATAATTTGTGGGATTCGCAAATCATTATATTTAAAAACGAGGACTACTTTCATAATTTCTTTAATAGAGATAGTGAATTTCAAAAATGGATTCTTCTTTCAAATGAAATTGATTTTTGGGAGACATGGGAAATGTCAGTTTGTCATTCCTTCAAAACGCTTCACTTTCAAGAAATTATTTATGATGCAGATGAATGCTATGAAAAAGAGATTCTGTTTATCGGAGAGTTAGATTAAAAAGGGTATACCTAAAACACTGGTATACCCTGTTCCACTTATTTTTCCTTTAATACACTATGTAATCGATCCGGATAATTTGTAAACATTCCTGTAGCACCCCATTTGATTAACAGTCTCATATCTGGTTTCTCATTAATTGTATAAGGGTGAATTAACAGTCCATTTTTCCTAGCCATTTTCATATAGGACTCATCAATAATTAGTTCCCCGTTATCATTACGTAAGTTTGGTCCAATACCAGCTGCATACTTTTTAATTTCTTGAAAATCATCATTTGTTACACTTTTCGGTTCATGTGTAATGCCAGACCATTCAACAATTTCATTGTTTTCATTTGGATAATACCAAAGCAATTGAACTAACGGAATATTTTCATTCATACTATGAATCTTTTTCAAACTATCTTTACTAAATGATTGAATCATAACACGGCTAGAAGACATGTTTTGGCCTACTAAATTATATTTTTGTAACAGCGCCAACAATTTCTCTTCCATTCCTGGATACACATCTGGTGATTTTGTTTCAATATAATACTTCATACTTCTTCCATACTTTTGGAAGATTTCTTCAAGAGTTGGAACCTTTTGCCCAACATACTCTTGCTTAGCCTTTTCTGGATACGCTTTATTAAACCATGATCCAGCATCTAAACTCTTTATTTCGCTTAACGTTTTATCGCGTACTTCGCCTGTTCCATTTGTAGTGCGATCAACTGCTGTATCATGCATTGCAATTAATTGGCCATCCTTTGTTAATTGAATATCTAACTCTAAATAATCCGCTTTCATTTTTTTAACTAAATCATAAGAAGCAAAAGTATGCTCAGGTGCATGTCCACTTGCTCCGCGATGTGCAATATTTAAAAGCTTATTCGTATTCCATTCATGCTTCCCTTCTGCTTTCGCATGAACAGCTCCCCCAACAAAGATACTTCCCGTCATAAAGAAAATAACTAAAATGCTAATAATCTTTCTCATCCTTCTAATCCTTCCTACGTTGCAAATTTCAACAAGCTAATGAGATTTACACGAAATAGAAGACACACTTTCATTATTTTTATAAACCTATATTAAAATTCCAATCTTACAAATGTTTTCTATATTATTAATATAGAAAACTAGTATTATCCTATTTAATTTCTATAGCCCTCCTTTTCACATGTAACTCTCTATTTTGTACGGTTCATTCAATAAAAAAAGCCATAAATTATTTAGAATACACTCCTGTGTCCCTAAATAAATTTATGGCTTTTCTCAAATATCTCCGGCCTCTATTAACTTGTCGAATTTAATCATATCAAACCTATTGAAATTTGTGAATATTTTTTTCAGTACAGTGAAGCACATAAAACAATATTTCTGTAGTTACTCAAAAATCACATAATAAATTTCTCATTACCTCTTCCAATACTATATCTGGATTTACTACCGTTTTTTCCGAACGCCATCCGATAAAGCCATCTGGTCTAATTAATACAGCACCTCCATTCTCTATACCATATAATTTGCTAAAAATATCTTCTGGAGCAACAAAGTCCCCACTTAAGCCAACACGATACCCTTTTAGATGTATTCCTAATTTAGCTGAAACAGCATGTGCTGCCTCAGCCCAAGAACTATTTTCTACTCCTGTAAGTAATACAAAACTGTTACCGAATAAGTCTAATGTAGAAACTTTCTTCTCTTCATACGTTCCCCATAAATGGGGCGCTCGCGTTCCAGGTCTTCCGTTCAACTCTATGCTATCCATTCTATGTGGAGTGACTGAATCATCTATAATCGCCTCTGAACAATACTGATATCCAACTGTAACAGCTAAACCATCCATATTATTCAAACTGCCTTCCTCTCTATTCGCAGCACGAAACAGTAAACTACTTGCATAAGCTGTCGTTAATTTTGCAACAGAGTGTCTCTCCTCATGATATGTTTCTAACAATTTTGGTTTTGCCTTCCCTTTTATAACAGCCGCTAATTTCCAAGCTAAGTTATGCGCATCTTGTATTCCTGTATTTGAACCAAATCCTCCTGTTGGCGGCATAATATGTGCTGAATCTCCAACTAAAAAGGTTCGATTCCCTTGAAATTTCACCGCTGTACTTTCGGCCGCTTCCCACGGTAAAACACTTAATATTTTTGATTCAACATTTGTACTTCCAATTGCTATTTGAATAATTTGTTTACAACGTTCTATAGTGAAGTCCTCTAGCCCCTCTCCTTTTAATGGATCGTAGGCTACATGATAAATCCATTTTTTTACGTTATCAACCGGGATAAGTGCACCAAGAACCTCCGGATGAAGTACCATCGAAAAACCGAATGCGTCTCCTTGTATAAACTCTCTTAAATCTGCTTCAAAATAAATATTCATATAATAGCCACCAATGGTTCCACGACCCTCAGTTTTAATCCCTAACTGCTCACGTATTTTACTTTTCGCTCCATCCGCTGCAATTACATAGTCACAATGTATGACACTTTCTTTGTCTGTTTCACGATTTCGAAGCTTTGCTTTTACCCCGTTTTCACTTTGTTCAAATGAAACTAATTCATGATAAAAAGATAGTTGCCCGCCTAGCGTTTTTGCTTCTTGTAACATCATCTCTTCTAAAATAATTTGATAACATGCAGTTTGCTTTGATGGACTAATCTTTTCTATTTTTTGAAGTAACTCTTCATCGTTTCTGTATTGCGTCGCTCTCATTTGTTCCAATTCTTCTTTATTCGCTTCAGCTATTGTATGAACCGCTATTCTTCCTCGGCAGTTCTCTAATGCTTTACCTGCCAATTTAATTCTTTGTTCCAAACCTAATTCTCGAAATAACTCCATTGTACGTAAAGTAAGACCACCTGCTTTCGGATGAATGGCAGTAGACGGATGCCTTTCAATAAGTAAGTACTCAATGTTATGTTTTGCAAGAAATAACGCAGACGCTAACCCAGATAATCCCCCTCCAACAATTAAAACTGGTACATAATTCGATTTCATATATTTACCCTCCACATCATTGTTCTGAGCTCAGTGACATAAATATAATCAAAAAAAACATTAAAATATAGACTTATATTTCATTTTGAATTATCATATAGATAGATTACGCCCCAAAATTCCTTTTACCTTTTCATACATCTATAATCCACCTGAATTGTGTCTGTATGAAAGTGTAAAACAAAAGAATGTACTTTACGTTGAACCATGTTCTATCGTAAAAATCAAAAATAATACAAACATTATAAGCGGTCGTAACCTTATGGATTATACAAGGTTACGACCGCTTATTTTATTGTTACATCATTTTTTGTTTTTAAAACTTCATCTATTGTGTTATGTAATCCTTCCAATCCCTTTTCTATCTCCCTATAATTTTCAACAATAAAAAATTCATTCGTCTCGATTTTCTTTCTCAATATTGCACCTCATGCAACAATCATGTAGCATTACCGTATCGAAGTAATGGTTCATCATCTTAAACCTTTCGACTAATTACCTGGAGGCAAAGTGATTGAAATGAATAAACAAAAACAATTAAATATTATAAAAAAAGATTTTATTGATTCTCAAAAAGTATTATTGGCAATTGGTGATGAAACACGTCAAGCTATTTTATTAGTGCTAATGGAAACGGAGTGTCAAACAGGATTACGTGTAGGAGAAATCACGAAGCAAACACACCTTTCCCGTCCAGCAGTATCACATCACCTTAAGATTTTACGAGAAGCTGGCATTATTTTAATGAGAAAAGAAGGTACAAAGAATTTTTATTATATTGATATACGTACAAAATTAGGTTTATTAAAAAATCTTGTATTAGATATTGAGAAGCTATTGCAAAACTTTTATTAAAACTTGGAGGTATAAGATATGAAAGCAATGATAATTGATAGATATGGAAAAGTCCCAATGCGTATGGCAGAGGTACCTACCCCTGAAATTAATGAGTATGAAGCGCTCGCAGAAATTCATGCAGCTAGTATTAACCCAATTGATTTTAAAATACGTGATGGAAAAGTTAAAATGTTACTGAAATATGAAATACCTCTAATCCTTGGGAATGACTTTTCCGGTGTCATCACGAAGGTTGGATCAAAAGTGACTCATTTTAAAGTCGGTGATGAAATATATGCTCGTCCAAGAAAAAATAAGATTGGTACTTTCGCGGAGTATATAGCCATTCATGAAGATGATATTGCTTTAAAACCAAAAAATCTAAGTTTTGAGGAAGCGGCTTCGATTCCACTCGTTGGCTTAACTTCCTATCAAGCTTTACATGACATCATGCAATTACAAAAAGGACAAAAGATTTTAATTCACGCTGGATCGGGTGGTGTTGGTACTTTCGCAATTCAGTTAGCAAAAATAATGGGTGCTACTGTTACAACGACTGCTAGTGAAGCTGGTACAAATTTAGTAACGTCTCTTGGCGCAGATCAAATTATTAATTACAAAACAGAAAAATTTGAAGAAATACTCAAAAATTATGATGCAGTATTTGATACAATCGGCGGAACAACACTTGAAAAATCATTCAATATTATAAAAAGCGGAGGAAACATTGTTTCAGTTTCAGGTATGCCGAATGCTCGCTTCGGTAAAGAATTTGGTTCAGGCTTCTTTAAAACTCTCTTATTTTCATTAGCCAGCAAAAAACTTACTGCACTTGAAAAAAAGCATAATGCTCAATATTCATTTTTATTTATGAAGCCAAGCGGGGATCAATTACGTACTATTGCAAACTATATTGAAGCCGGAAAAATCAAACCGGTAATCGATCGAGTTTTCCCTTTTGAAGATGCTCAAAAAGCAATGGAATATTCAGAGTCTGGAAGAGCAAAAGGAAAAATAATTGTAAAAATTAAATAATAATAAAAACCTCCATTTTCTTAAAATGGAGGTTTTAAATTTGCTGTTAAATAGACATAGTGCAATGAAGTCCTTACAATAGATTGCAAGGGGAAATATTATATTATACTTTTAGTTAACTTTACAAAGAATACATACGTACAAATACATAACTTAAAATACAAAAAGGAGGAGATACAATGACTAAAAATAATGAAACAGGTTGGAATTTAGATAATAGTTATACGACTTTACCACAATCATTTTATACAGAAATCCCCCCTACTCCCGTAAGTTCACCGGAGTTAGTTAAACTAAACCATTCATTAGCGATATCTCTTGGCTTGACCCCTGAAGAACTGAAAAAGGAAGCTGAAATTGCTATTTTCGCTGGTAATGCACTCCCAGAAGGAGCTCATCCATTAGCTCAAGCATATGCTGGCCATCAATTCGGACATTTTAATATGTTAGGCGACGGTCGTGCTCTTTTAATTGGCGAACAAATTACTCCTTCAGGTAAGCGTTTCGATATTCAACTGAAAGGTTCTGGCCCTACTCCCTATTCACGCCGAGGAGATGGTCGTGCTGCACTCGGTCCGATGCTACGTGAATATATCATTAGTGAGGCAATGTATGCACTTGATATTCCGACTACTCGCAGTTTAGCAGTTGTCACAACTGGTGAAGCAACATATCGTGAAACAAAGTTACCTGGAGCAATTTTAACTAGAGTAGCTAGTAGCCATATACGCGTCGGTACATTTCAATATGCTGCAGCTCGTGGTTCAATAGAGGACCTGAAATCACTAGCTGACTATACGATAAAAAGGCATTACCCAGAAATTGAAGCTCATGAAAACCGATATACTGCATTACTACAAGAAGTCATTAAAAGACAAGCCAGTCTTATCGCAAAATGGCAACTTGTTGGATTTATCCACGGTGTAATGAACACTGACAATATAACGATTAGTGGCGAAACAATTGATTACGGTCCTTGTGCATTTATGGACAATTACAATCAAGGAACCGTATTTAGCTCTATTGACACACAAGGTCGTTATGCATATGGAAATCAACCATATATGGCCGCATGGGACCTCGCTCGATTAGCAGAATCTTTAATACCAATTCTGCACGAAGATGAAGAAGAAGCATTAAAAATCGCCCAAGACGAAATTTCGAAATTTAGCGTACAGTATGAAAACCATTGGTTCCTTGGAATGAAAAAGAAATTAGGACTATTTAGTACCGAAGAACAAGATCAACCACTTATTGAGCAACTTTTAAAAATGATGGAGAAATATAAAGCAGATTACACTAATACATTCCGTTCATTAACTCTTGATACGTTAGAAAATATCCCTCTATTCGATAGTCCTGAATTTAAAGAATGGTACAAACTGTGGCAATCTCGATTAGAAAGACAAGAACATTCGAAAGAAAACGCCTACGAGATGATGAAAAATAATAACCCATCCATCATCCCGAGGAACCACCGTGTAGAAGAAGCACTAGAAGCAGCTGTCACAAATGGCGATTATAGCGTAATGGAGAAACTTCTTGAAGCTTTATCAAATCCTTATGCGTATTCTACAGATCAAGAAGAATACTGCATTCCGCCTGCACCGACGAATCGCCCTTATCGTACTTTTTGTGGGACTTGATTGTTTAATATGTAAAAAGGTGCGTTCATATAAATTGTGTGAACGCACCCTTTTTATATCCCCCACTCAACTAAAACTTTAAAATGCACATCCCCCGATGCCATTTCTTTAATCCAAAACAAATTCTACATTATTCCAATAGACTTACTCGTAAGCTTGTTAAACAAATATTGAGAAATATAAAACATCATTTCTAAATATTTTTATTTTTGATACTATATTTTATAAGAATATTCAAAAAGTGAGGGGATTTCATGAACGTTCAACTACAAGGTAATGAACAAATTACAAAATTATTTAATGACTGGTATAGAGCTATCTTACAGCATCAAACTACCCATGCAACAAAAATAAAAAAAGATATTGAAAATATCATCTCTAATTCAGAAGAAGATACAAACCTACAATTGTATTATTCACTTTTTAATTTCAGATACAAAATTTTAACAGATGGTTTAAATATTAATAAAGATGATTTTAATAAAATTGATTCTTTCCCACTTCCAGAGAATGGGCTATTTTCTTATTATTATCATTTTTTCAAGGCTATTCACAATACAATTATTGGAAACTACAATGCAGCAAAACACCTTTTCGAGAACGCTAAAAAGCTGCTAATACACGTATCTGACGAACTAGAGAATGCTGAATTTAACTACCGCTTAGCTTCCTATTATTATCAAACATATCAACCACTAGTAGCAATCCAATCTGCAAATGAAGCTAAAGCGATTTTTTCAAAACATATAAACTATGAAATTAATGTTGCTTTGTGTGATAACATCTTTGGTTTATCTTGTATTGATTTAAAACAGTTTGAACAAGCTGAAATTAGACTTGATTCAGCATTAAATATTCTACAGAAGTATTCAGAGGAGACTTTATCATTAAGAGTACGACATAATTTAGCTTGGCTATATGCAAGTCAAAACCTTTCAGAGTTAGCAATGCGTCATATTTCAGAGGTTACAACTAAGCAACCAAATCACTTTAAAGCACTTTTTGTTGAAGCACGTGAATACTACAAGCTTGGAGAATATACTCAGGCTAAAGAACTTATAAAAAAAGGATTAAACATTTCAAATAAACTAGAAAACAAAGAGTTTCAATATCGTTTCATGATTTTAAGAGAACTAAATAATAAAACTTCTATAAATGATTTAGAAATGATAATTTTGGAAGGAATTTCTTACTTTAAAACAGAAAACCTTTGGGAATGTATACAAGAGTACACTGATGTTCTAGCAAATATGTTTTATGAAAAAGAAGACCATATAAAAGCTAGTCAATACTTTTACATGGCCAATCAAGCAAGAAAAAAACATGAAGAAAAGGGAGCTTTGATATAATGAAAAAGATTAAATTGAGCATCATTGGCTTAGCTGTTATTAGCATCACAACTCTTGGATTAAGCTTCACCTCAGAAACACCGAAAACACAGTTAGGATATGTAGCATTAAACATTGGGGACACCCCGGCACCCCAAAGACCTGACCTTGTTCAATCCGTTGACGTAAGTAAAGACTACAACTCAACAACAACTGAAAAAGCACTTTAAAAAACGGAAGACCTTCAATTAAGAAGGTCTTTTTAAATACGCTTATTTAGAATATTTCCCTTTCATGTAGGCTTTATTTTCTCATCAACTCCGCAATCCTCTTACTCTCCTCACTACCAACTTTCTCAAGTTTCTCCACAACTAAATTCTGTCTCTCTACAGAATGATTTTGACTTAACTTCGCTTTTCCTTCTATTTTATTTATCTTTATTTTGAATCCAACTATTCCCTTACTTAATCCTCCCATATAATTCGGATCTACATCATTAAGTGAGTAGGTGCTCTCTGGATCTTCATATTTATTTACTAAATCTTGAAGAGAATCTACTAATGTCTTCTCATCTTCAACAATTTCTAATTCACCATATACATGCACTGCAACGTAATTCCATGTTGGTACTGCATTGTTTGTTTCATACCATGACGGAGAGATGTAACTATGTGGTCCTTGAAATATAGCTAGTACTTGCTGAGTCCCAATATCTTTCCACTGTTCATTCGGCCGTGCGAAGTGACCATGTAAAGTAAGGGTCTCCCTATTTAATAACAACGGCAAGTGCGTTGCATATGGTTCTCCGTTATGTTGAGAAAATAATGTCGCAAAGCTATTTTGTTCCATTATTTCGTACTTCATCTCTTCATCTTGTATTGCGAAATATTTTGGTATGTACATAAGCTCCCTCTTTTCCGCTCTTTTCTATTTTGTTTCCTATTATATTTAGTAACCGCATCAATCAACAGGGCCAGTTTGTATTTGTTTTATAATGGCAGCTTTCTATTTCAAAACAATAGGCAGCATGTATTCCATGCTGCTTTAGTTTATTTTTTCTAATCTATTTGTAATAAATACGGTCTTACCCTCAATATAACTAGATCGATTTTTCGACTCTCTTGCTAACTCTTCCTTCAAGTTTCCATACTCATTAGCTACTTCAGTATGTTCACGAAGGTAATCTCGAAACACTATATGCCTTCTCAACTCTTCACTATTTTTATCACACACATATAAATGATGTTCCATCCAAACTGTATTTCTCTCGTTCCATGGAACGAACGTATCCTTTCTTCCAAACGCCTCTCTTCCTTTAAAGCTCCATTCTAACTGATGATAGTACCCTATCTTCTCAAGTTTTTTTACTACCTCATGAAAAATTTCGTACTCTTCTATTACAATATCAATATCTAGTATTGGTTTTGATGCAAGCCCTTTAACAGATGTACTCCCAACATGTTCAATAGATACAATGCTGTCTTCCATTACATTGTTAATAAGAGTGTATATTTTATTAAATTCACTTTCCCATTTGACATTATATTCTTCGATAGCAATTCTCTGCTTCAACGTACCCCTCTTCTCAAAACAAATTATAACCGTTGAATATGAGTATCCTTAAAATCCGTCTCATATTTCAATCCATATCCAAACATTCGATCCATTCCAATATGTGCTGTCCATATTAAGCCAATCATTATAACGATATCCATCTTAAAATAGACACCTATTAGAACAATTAATATGGATATGATATATGTGTGACATACATTATATATTTTCGCACCAACGTGATTATTAATCCCATATGCTAACATTGATAGATCCGGCGCTAAAAGGAATACAAAAAATATAATCCAACTAAACTCATATATCGAATACATATAAATCGTGGCTAAAAATACAACCATTCCTTCAAAATGTACAATACGTTTTTGCATTATTTATCATTCCTATTTTTCTATATTTATTGATACATTTTCATCGCTGAAAGTATTCTTTTTATTTTTTGACCAGATGGTTGCTAATATTGGCCCTGCAATGTTATGCCATACTGCCGCTAATACACTTGGGAGTGCAGCAACCGGTCCAAAATACAAAATACTTTCCAGCTATATTACTTTCATCCACTCAGCCCCTATCTTTTAATTGAAACACCTTTTTCGGATTCAAAATATTTTGCGGATCAAGAACTTTCTTTATTTTCTCCATTACAAATAATGCCGCCCCATGTTCTTCTTCTTGATACTTTCGTTTCCCGATTCCAACGCCATGTTCTCCTGTACACGTTCCTCCTCGTTTAAGAGCATACTGAACGATACTTTCATTTATTTCGTCTGCCTTCTTCACTTCCTCCTTATCATTTGTGTCAATCATTAAGAGTACATGGAAATTCCCATCCCCAACATGACCGAGAATACCGCCAATAAGCCCTACTTTATGTAACACCTCTTTCGCATGTTGAATCGCTCCAGCTAATTCCGAAATTGGTACACATACGTCTGTACTCATTAGCTTTTTACCAGGATAACTATGCACGTAAGAGTACGCCAAGTTATGTCTTGCATCCCACAGCTTATTTCTCGCTGCTGTTTCCGTCTCAAACGCAATTTCTATACATTTATGATCAAGAACGATTTCTTTCGTAAATTCAATATCTTGCTTTAACCCTGCTTCATTGCCGTGAAACTCTAAAAACAGTGTCGGTTCTTCTCTGTAACTTGTTTCATTGTAATAATTTACTTGTTTCATAGATAATTCATCAACGAGTTCAATTCTCGCGATTGGAATACCTGCTTGTAATATGTTAATTACAGCTTCTACTGCATCATTTATAGTTGGAAACGATGCCCTCGCAGCCATAACATGTTCTGGTATACCGTATACTTTTAAAGTTAACTCCGTGAAACATCCAAGTGTTCCTTCTGAGCCTACGAAAATACCATTTAAATGATAACCTGATGATGACTTCGCTGCTAAATTCCCGGTATGTATTACTCCTCCATCAGCAAGAACGACTTCTAAATCTCGAACTTGATCACGCATTACCCCATACTTTACCGCTGTCGTTCCGCTCGCATTTGTAGCAGCCATTCCTCCTAACGTTGCATCAGCTCCTGGGTCTACACTAAAAAATAATCCATACTTTTTCAATTCTTTATTAAGCTGAGAGCGCGTCACCCCTGGCTGTACTCTCACAAGAAAATCCTTTTCTCTTATTTCAAGTATTTTGTTCATAAGAGAAAAGTCCATTGTAATTCCTTTTTCGTAAGGAATTACATGTCCCTCTAAACTGGACCCTACTCCAAATGGAACGACAGCTGTTCCGTGCTGAATCGCTATTTTCATTATCGCGCTAACTTCTTCGGTCGTTTTTGGAAAAACAACTACATCAGGCAAACTACTACTATGGTAAGATTCATCTTTACTATGTAACTCTCGTACTGTCATATTTATTACTACTCGATCTTCAGGAAGTATGCCTTTTAATTCATTTACTACATGTTCAATTGTTATTTCCATAATCAACTCTCCTTTTTAATTTTAAAACAAGTATACCATCTTTATACAAAATAATTAGAAAAATAAGATTATTAAACCTGAACATACAAAAAAGAACCTGCAGCACACGCTACAAGTTCTTTTTCACTACATTTTAAACGATTTCTTTATTAACAACATAAACCAAATTAAAGTAACTGCCATCAACGAATGAGAAAATCCTACAATATAAGTTAACCCTTTAAAGTCAGCTCCATTTAACTGAAGAAGCCCTCTCGCTGCTAGCGAACCTAACATTAATGTTAATGCAATATTATGTAAAACAAACCACTTATTAAACCCTTGCACTTCATGAAACGCGAATACTTTTGCTAATCCTAAAGCAATTAAAAAGAAGAAAAAGCCAAGTACAAGTGTATGCGTATGCAAAAGATTTAACAAAGTAGACCCTAAAATCCCTTTATACTTACCATACTCCCTAGCGAAAATCCCTGATAATAAACCGATAATCAAATACGTAAACGATGCATTATATAATTTCTTCATTATGTACCTCCTTGAGTAGAATGTATAGTGTGTCATATTTAGTAATAATGATAGTTATATAGTAAAAACTCCTAGTCACCTAGGAGTCATTGTATAAGCATCTCCCTCTTTACAATCAATCCTAATTATAAGATATCTCTCTATACAAAACAAACGAACTTTATGTGAACAAACACCCCCATTAAAATATGTTGCACTTTTGTTTTACACAATCCATACTAATTGTTATAACTTTTTAAAGGTGGTGTAATTATTGATAGTTCTTGAAACTGAACGTCTTAATCTTCGCTGGTTTGATATAAAAGACGCTCCTTTTATTCTTGAGTTAGTAAACGATCCTGCATGGATTCAGTTTATCGGTGACAAAGGAGTTAGTAACTTAGAAGATGCAAAAAAATATATTGTAAACGGTCCCATCGATATGTATAACAAACTTGGATTCGGCCTTTACTTAGTAGAACGAAAAAAAGATCTCACTCCACTTGGTATGTGTGGCCTTATTAAAAGAGATTCATTAGAAGACGTTGATATCGGGTTTGCCTTTTTAGAGACATTCCGTTCAAAAGGATATGGCTACGAGTCAGCTTCTGCGATAATCGAATACGGTGTACAAAAGCTCGGCATGAAACGAATTGTAGCAATTACTTCTGTAGATAACATCGCCTCAGGAAAGCTTTTAGAAAAAGTAGGATTACGATTTGAGAAAATCATTTCAGATTCAGGAGAAGATTTAAAATTATTTGGGTATAACGCATAGTAAAGAAGGTCGCCGTGAATGGTGACCTTCTTTACTATTTTACTGATCTCGTCATAATACTTTTAGTTCCATTTATAGTTTTGCAGTAATTCTTGTGATTACTACTATGCCTTTCATATCACATTTTTTGGAAATTCATAGAAATAAAACTTTCACATTTAAATAAATTATATTAATATATCAAATAAAGGAAGTGAGAATAAATGGAACAACCGCTATTTTTATTAGTTCTTCAATTCATTGCATTCATATTAATCATTTGTATCGTATATGGAATGTTGTACAATACCGTATTGAAATTAAATATGCCTAAATGGACTGCACATATAGTAGCTATGGTATTTTCATTTGGTATCGCCTATCAAGCTTTTATAAATTTTATTTGAAGAACTTTTGTAGCAATTACTTCTATTGTTGATGCAGTAAAGCTTTTAGAAAAAGCAGGATTGCAATTTGAGAGGGTTATTTCAAGATCAGAAAACGTAACCATTTTTTATACAGTTCGGTCTAGCGCAAAATAGTGAAGAAGTTAGTTCCGCTGAAAATGTGTTTGCATAACAAGGAATGAATTTAATTGATCCTGCAAAAATTTTATTTTAATTCTGGTTCTATTGTTTGGAATCGTTCTAGGGTA